>CAJOQM010000111.1 GCA_905236845.1 uncultured Lachnospiraceae bacterium
GCACGACCAAACAGCTGAAGGCAGTCGTGCGGATTCAGGGAAATGTCGATTACGCACGACCAATGAAACGCTTGAGTTTGTAGAGTTTATTTATGATTACATAGATGAATTTAAGCTGATAGTATGTAAATCCGCCGGTACAAGATTTGAGACATTTATCCATGATATTTCAATACTCAAAGAAGAAACTGCGTTGAGGTATATGGATGTTATCAGGTCGAAAGGTGTTTTGCTTAATGATTTTGATAAGAGTGAATTGCATCTTCTTGTGACAAATAATGTAAATGCCGTTCTTGAAACCGTAAGGCATGACTTTACGAGAGATGAAGCTGTACATTATGCAAGAACGCTTGATGGTTTTTATCAGCCGGTCTGGAAGAAGTACTTTGGATTATAACGTATGCTCCCTTTTTAAGGGGGCAAAAAATAACGCCCCGAGTTAGTTGACACTAACAAAAGAATGCGCTATATTAATTTTGAGAGAATCGCTGAATTATCGCTTACTTATTTACAGAATTAAGCGGAGCAAAATAAATATGAAGGGAGATAAGAGATGGATTTAAAATTTGGAGATATTCAGGAAACTGCGCTTATTCCGCTTGCTATCAAGGCAAGCGAAACAGCCAGACCGAATGCCAGAATCAGGGATTTAAAGGCGAAAGAGATTATAGACACGCTGGGTGTGGATGTAAGTAAATTCGATCCTTTTTTATCCCATGAGGGAGTTGTTGCGAGAACAATCATGTTCCGTGAAGAATTAAAGCGGCTTATCGGGATGTATCCGGAGGCGTTGTGTATCAATCTCGGCTGTGGCTTTGATGACAAATTCTCGCAGGTAGATAACGGGAAAATCACATGGTTTGATGTAGATCTGCCGGATCAGATTGAAATAAGACGCAGGGTGTATGAAGACAGGGAACGCTGCACCATGCTTGAGGGCAGTGCACTTGAGGGAGAATGGACGAAGAAGCTTCCTAAAAAGGATATGGTTATTGTTGTCATGGAGGGAGTGCTTGAATATTTTTCGAAAGAGCAGGTAAAAATTTGCCTTAACATGCTCTGCGACAGCTTCCCGCAGGGATATCTGCTTGCTGAGCTGCATTCGCCGTTTCTGGAAAAAAACAGCAAACATCACGATGCTGTCAAAAATACAAATGCATCATTCGGATGGGGCACGAAATCGGGAAAGGAATATCTTGATCTTGAACCTCGGTTAGACTTTGTATCGGAGAGAAGTTATAACGAGGAAATGAAGAAATATACGATAAGGGCAAAGCTTTTTGCTATCATTGCGAAAAATCTTAATAACAGGCTTGCCGTGTATAAGTGGCAGGAGTAAGATGGCCTGACGAAGGCTTGGCGAAGAGCTTTTATAGCTTTTATATGTCATATAAGTTGCGATATTTTCCTTTTTGCGATAAAATGCTGTTTCAGTTATTGTGATTTTGAAAGGGGAGAAATATGTTTAAAAGATTTGTATGCACTGTGATGACAGGGGTTCTGGCTCTTTCGCTTTTGGTTGCGGGTTGCGGTACTGCTTCTACGCAATCGACGGAATCTGCTAAGTCCGAAAGCGCAGATGCTAAAACACAAAGCGTAGAAGAAGTCGAGACTTCTATTTCAGAAACCGGCAATGCTGAAAGCGCAGATGCTTCATCTGATGTAAATTTGTCCGATGATTCCTCTGATTTTGTAAACCTTTCGGAAGCGGTGCCTGACGCTATTTTGGAAATAAGATATTATTCCACATACAATTTCGTGGGAGACAGAATCGATGGTTATGAAGAACCTTTGGCATTCCTTACGAAAGAGGCTGCTTCGGCTCTTAAGGAAGTAAGCGATGATTTGGTTTCACAGGGTTATCGACTTAAGATTTATGATGCCTACAGACCGCAGATGGCGGTTTCGCATTTCGTCAGATGGGCGGAGGATGTTTCTGACACCAGAATGAAAGATTATTTCTATCCGGAGCTTGACAAGTCCGTGCTTTTTGACCAGGGGTATATTGCGGAGCACTCCGGGCACAGCAGGGGCAGCACCGTGGATCTGACTCTTTTTGATATGGAAACGGAAAAAGAAGTGGACATGGGCGGTACATTCGATTATTTCGGGGAGCTTTCCCATCCGGACTATACGGATATTACAGACGAGCAGTATGCAAACAGGATGCTCTTAAGGGAGGCTATGACATCGCACGGATTTAAGCCGCTGGAGGAAGAGTGGTGGCATTTTACCCTGGAGGACGAGCCGTATCCCGATACATATTTTACCTTTGCGATTAATTCGGATTCACTGTAATACTCGTATCTGCGAAGCCCCGCCCGACGGATGTATCCAGCTCAAACCAGAATTCCACGCCGTCTTCGTGGTTTTCCACGCCGCACGCCTGGTGGAGGGCGTCCATTATCGCCTTTACTATGGAAAGCCCGATGCCGTGCCCGCCGTACTGGCGGGAGTGGGATTTGTCTACTTTGTAGAATTTTTCCCAGAGCCGGGCGAGGTCTTCGTCGGGAATAGGGGTTCCCGTATTGAAAACGCTTATACGCGCCACATCCTCTTTGGGCGTGATCCATATGCGGATCTGTTTTTCGCCGCCTATGTGATGGATGGCGTTACTCATGTAGTTTGTAAGGACTTCCTCTATCTTGTATTCGTCTGCCCAGACATCAACAGGTGTGTTTTGGGCGAATTCTACAGCGATTTCTTCTTTTTCGAGCATGATTCCCATGGAAGATACTACGGAAGATATAAGCTCCGTGACGTTGAATCTTTCCATGGTGATTTCGTTTACGCCGAATTCCAGCTGATTAAGCGTAAGGAGTTTTTTGACCATTTTGTTCATTTTGTCCGCTTCATCTATGATTACATCACAGTAGAAATCACGGCTTTCCGAGTCGTCGTTTACGCTGTCTTTAAGACCTTCGGCGTATCCCTGGATAAGAGCCAGAGGGGTCTTAAGCTCATGAGAGACATTGGAGAGGAAGTCGGTCCGCATCATTTCTATCTGCTCTTTTCTGTCGATATCCAGCTTCATTTCGTTGTTTGCGGTCTTAAGGTCGGATATGGAATGCTCAAGGGCGAAGGCAAGCTCGTTTAAGTGCTGTCCGAGAAGATCCAGTTCGTTTTTGTTATCCTTTGATTTCTTTTTGTATTTGACGTCAAAATCCAGCTCTGCCATGCTTTTGGATATGTCGGTCATTTCCAGAAGGGGCTTTGTGATAGAGCCGGTTACAAAGAAAATTATAAGTCCGCCTATGATAGTGCAAAGAACGCTTATCATAGCGGTAAATTGCAAGGATACGCTGACGCTGTCGTTGAGACTTTCCATGGCGACACGCATCATTACCATGGTATCGGCGTCCAGGTTTCCGTAGAGGACAAGATATTCGCCGGTATCTCTCATATGGTCGTCAACTTTTTCTATGGAATAGGAGTCGTTTTGGTACAGAATCTCTTCGGCTCCGTCGCCGCTGAAAAGTATGCTCTGCAGGTGGGAACGCAATATGTCGGAGCCTGCTCCCGTGGAAAAAAGGCTGGCGCCTGACGCCGACAGGACGATGGCGGATATGTTGTTTCTTGAGGCAAGCTTTTCCATTTCTTTCGTAAAATCTTCGTCGTCCAGGCAGCCGTCCTCGTTTGCCTCGGAAATCATAACATATGCACTTTTAAGCACGTTTTCCTTGCGGTTTAAATAGATGCTGTTTAAGAAAAGCACATTTGCGGCAAGGGATGCAAACGCAGTAACTGCAAGCAGCGCAAGGAAAGTAGCGGTCATTTCCATTCGCAGCGAATGCTTTACGCTTTTATCTTTTTTTCGGAACATGTATAAACCTCCGGTAAATTTCTTCTATATAATATATTATCCTTTAATAATGTGTTTATCAAGTGAACTGTTTTGTGTTA
>CAJOQM010000112.1 GCA_905236845.1 uncultured Lachnospiraceae bacterium
ACCCCGGCTATAGCATAGTCCGGCTGATAAAGGAGAGTTGAACATGGATTATGAAATAAAATCCTACGTAGTAGGACCCGTGCAGACAAACTGCTATTTTATGATAAATAAAAATACAAAGGAAGCTCTGGTTATAGATCCCGGCGATGAGCCAAAGCGCCTTTCGCAAAAGTTAAAAGATGGCGGCATTACTCCCGTTGCCATACTTTTAACTCATGGGCATTTTGACCATATTACCGGGGTTTCGGGGCTTGTATCCGAGTATTCGATTCCCGTTTATGCCCATGAAACCGAGAGAGCTCTTATTGAAAGCGAGGATTCAAATCCGTTCTTTTCGGGAAATGATTCTTTTGAATGCAGGGTGGATAATTATATAAAAGGCGAGCCTGTCCTTGAGCTTTCGGGATTTAAAATAAAAGTTTACATGACTCCCGGTCATACTCCCGGGGGGGTCTGCTATTATTTTAAAGACGAGGGGGTGCTCTTTTCCGGAGATACGCTTTTTTGCGGATCTGTGGGAAGGACGGATTTTCCCGGAGGCTCCATGAGCTCTCTTGTGCGCTCTATAAAGGATAAGCTTCTTCCTTTGCCGGATGATACAAAGGTATATCCCGGGCATGACAGGGCTACGACCATAGCTTTTGAGAAAATCTACAACCCCTTCCTGGACTGAAATTATGGATGCTTCGGATAAAAATATTCCCTGGGGCTCTTTAAAGGGGGTACGCCCGGTAAAGCTTGCATACCGCAAGCTTAAGGAAGGTCTTACGGACGAGGAAATAACGGCTTTTCTTATGGATAAATACAATGTATCCGGGGAAAAAGCCGCTTTTAGCGTAGAGATTGCCAAAAAAGAAGAAAAGATAATAAAGGATTCTTCACCTGAAGGGTATTGCCTTTATATCGGCATACCCTTTTGTCCTACCCGCTGTATGTATTGCTCTTTTGCGTCGTTTCCCGCTGATGCCTGTAAGGAAGCCATAAGCCCTTACCTTGACGCACTCTTTAGCGAGATGGAGCATTGTGCAAGGCTTATGAAGGGAAAAAGGATAAATGCGGTTTATATAGGCGGCGGGACACCTACGGCTCTGCCCCCAAAGGATTTTGAAAGGCTTCTTGAAGGCGTTGTCCGGTATTTTGATACGGGTAGTTTTCCCGAATATACCTGTGAGTCCGGAAGACCTGACAGCATTACCGCAGAGCATCTGCATATTATGAAAGAATACGGCATAAGCCGCATATGCATAAATCCCCAGTCCATGAACGAAAAGACCCTTAGGCGCATAGGGCGCTTTCATACGCCCGATGATGTGCGGGACGCATTTTATATGGCAAGAGAGCAGGGCTTTTCAAATATCAACATGGATATTATACTTGGGCTTCCCGGGGAAGATGAGGAAGACCTCAAATATACATTAGAAGAAATAAAGTCTCTTTCTCCCGATGCTTTGACGGTGCATTGTCTTGCGGTTAAGAGGGGGTCAAAGCTTCATGAGGCTTTGGAAGAATATGAGCCTTTAAGCGGGCAAAAAGCCCGAAGGCATCTTGCCCTGTCCGCCGAATATGCCCGGGGTATGGGGATGGAGCCCTATTATCTCTACAGGCAAAAACACATGATAGGAAACCTTGAAAATACAGGCTGGGCTCTTCCGGGTAAAGAGGGGATCTATAATGTCCTTACCATGGAAGAGACCTGCAGCATCTATGCCATAGGCGCTGGAACCGTTTCCAAAAAGGTCTCGTATGAGGACGGCTTTAAGGCGGCGAGGTGCGATACCGTAAAAAGCCCTGTGGAATATGCCGCAAGGATAGAAGAAATGAAAGAAAGAAAGAGTATCCTTTATGGAGAGTAACGTTATTTACAGGATAAAGGGTAAGGAATATAAGGATAATGCCATAGCCCTTATGGAAAAGGCAGATCTTTCCGGGATGATCTGCGCAAAATGTCCTGACAAAGGCAGGGACGCCCGGATTCTTGTAAAGCCGAACCTTGTATCCCCGACCCCCGCTTCATACGGAGCCACTACCCATCCCGAAATCCTTGAAGCCTGCCTGGAATATCTTACCCGGGATGGATTTTCAGACATAACTGTAGCCGAAGGGTCCTGGGTGGGAGCAAAGACTGAGGAGTCCCTGGATGTATGCGGATATCGGGAAATAATAGATAAATACGGTGTTTCGTTCCGGGACACCAAAAAGGACGGCCATACGGCGAAAGACTGCGGCGGACTTACGCTTAATGTGTGCGATTGCGCATTTGATGCGGATTACATAATAAATCTTCCTGTCCTAAAGGGGCATTGCCAGACAAAAGTTACCTGCGCTCTTAAGAATATGAAGGGACTTATCCCCGATTCCGAAAAAAGACGTTTTCATACCATGGGCCTTCACGAGCCCATAGCAAAGCTGTCTTTGGCGATAAAGCAGGATTTTATCCTGGTTGATAATATTTGCGGAGACCCGGATTTTGAAGACGGAGGTCATCCCGTATACAGGGACATGGTCCTTGCGGGGACAGACCCTGTGCTTATGGATGCCTATGGGACGCATCTTCTTGGGAGAAAGATAGATGATGTGCCCTATATAAGGATGGCTTATGAACTGGGCTCCGGCGAGCTTGATATTTCCAAGGCGGATATAATAACCCTCGGCGCAGATGAATCCAATCCTGATGAGGGAGCTATTTCATCCGAGAGAAGACTGGTGGAAGTGGAGGATGCGGTAGAGGAAGTGGAATCCTGCAGTGCATGCTACGGATATCTGATACCTGCTCTGTACAGATTGCAGGAGGAAGGGATACTGCCGCAGATTGACAGGAAGATCTGCATCGGTCAGGGGTTCCGGGACACAGTGGAAGCTACTGGCTCCAAAATCGGCATAGGAAACTGCACCAAAGGCTTTGCGCAAAATATCCCCGGATGTCCCCCCACAGAGCAGGAAATATATGAAGGCATTAAGGAAATAACTAATTGCAAATAAACCGCATAGTATTTATAATAGTTTCATGGAAGAACACGATTATATAATAGACGGATTTGTTTTTCATTCCGAAAGAGAGGCAAAGAGGGCTCACAGAGAGCTTGACGGAGTTAATTATGTCAGGGAAAAAGGAAATCTTGACGATCCGGAAAAGCTTCTCCAGGTTTATAACAGGCTTATTGAGCAGGGGCTTTTTGAAACTCCCATAGGTATAAAGTTCCTTCGGGATCTTCAGGATGAATTGCGAAAGATTCCTTATATTTCCGAGGATATGATTACGCCGATAGATGCGGGAAGGAGTATCCCGCAGATTGATGAAGCAAATGCGTCTTCCGAAAAAAAGCCCAAAAAAACAAAGCGGCAAAAGAATGATAAGACTAAAGGTGCTCTTGAGCAGACCGTTAAGGATACGGAGATCCGGGGAAAGCTTCGGGTGAGCATTATAATAAATGTTGCCCTTGTGGTGCTGGTGGGAATCATGCTTTTTATAGCCTCTACCACCACAAGCCCTACGGTGCTTAATTACGAAAACGAAGTCATAAACAAGTACGAAGAGTGGGAGAATGAGCTTACCCAAAGAGAAAAGACCGTAAAAGAATATGAGGAAAAATACGGCATAGACAAAGAAGATACAAACAGCGATACGCTATAGATTAGGAGGATGAAATGGACGGATTGAAAATACTTGTTGTAGATGATGAAGAAAGAATGAGAAAGCTTGTAAAGGATTTCCTTTCCAAGGAAGGCTTTAACGTAATGGAGGCTTCCGACGGCGATGAAGCCGTGGATATATTTTATGAAAATCAGGATATAGCTCTTATTATTCTTGACGTTATGATGCCCAGGATGGACGGATGGGAAGTCTGCAAGGAAATAAGGGAATATTCAAAGGTTCCCATTATCATGCTTACAGCCCGGGATTCGGAAAATGACGAGCTTAACAGCTTCAATCTGGGCGTGGATGAATTCATAGCCAAGCCGTTCTCTCCCAAGATTCTTGTAGCCCGTGTCCAGGCTCTCCTTCGAAGGACAGCAGGAAGCGCAGAGGAAGAGACCCTTACGGGAGGCGGCATTACTCTTGACAAGGTGGCGCACGAGGTTACTCTGGATTCCGGCGAAAAGATTGATCTTTCCTTCAAGGAATTTGAGCTTCTTACGTATTTCATGCAAAACGCAGGGATTGCCCTTTCCAGAGAAAAGATTTTAAATGCCGTATGGAATTACGACTATTTCGGGGATGCCCGGACCATAGATACCCATGTAAAGAAACTTCGTTCCAAGATGGGCGAAAAAGGAAGTCTTATAAAAACCATTTGGGGAATGGGGTACAAATTTGAACCTGAAGATTGATGCGAAATCGGTTTACATAACCCGGAGCGCAAGACGGGTATTGCTTATGGCAGCACTGTTTTTGTGCTGCCTTCTTTCGGCTTGCGGAAAATCCGAAGATTCAGAAAGCGCAGATGCCGATGATATATACGAAATAACAGATGCCATACAGGATGACTCTCCCCAAGTCCTTTATACTATGACTATAATCGACGTATTGCAAAATCAGTATTCCATGGATGTGCTTGCGGATGTAAATACCTGCCCATATAACAAGGCTTTGTTTAATGTATCGGGAAGCTCTGCATCATATGACGATATTTCTTATTCTTCCCGGCTTGGGATAGATGTTTCCTATCATCAGGGGGAGATTGATTGGAGTCAGGTAGCGCAGGCGGGATATGAATTCGTATTTATCCGCATAGGCTACCGGGGCTATACGGAAGGCACCCTTACGGAAGATGAAATGTACAGAAGCTATATCGAGGGAGCGACAGCAGCCGGGCTTGATGTAGGGGTATATTTCTTTTCCCAGGCAGTTTCCGAGGATGAAGCCGTAGAAGAAGCAGATTATGTAAATGAGTTGCTTAGCGGATACGAGGTTCAGCTTCCCGTGGTTTTCGATCCCGAAAAGATATTGGACGATACTGCCCGCACCGATGATGTTTCGGGAGAGCAGTTTACCGAAAACACCGTCGCTTTTTGCGACCGCATTAAGGAATACGGCTTTGACACCATGTTCTACAGCAATATTATCTGGGAAGCCTCCGTATATGATATGACAGACCTTAACGACATCCCCGTCTGGTATGCGGACTATGAAGCCGTGCCCCAGACGCCTTATGATTTTGAGTATTGGCAGTTTACGGAAGAAGGGGAAGTCCCTGGTGTCTCTACAGCGGTAGATGTGGACATACAGCTTTTGCCGAAATAATTTAAAGCACCGCCGGAGCGAGAGTATGCGACGAGCAAGGGCTTCTGTCCGCAGCGAGTCCATACGACGCCTGTCCAGAACTTAACGAAACAAGGACTTTAGTCCGCAGTTGAGTTTAGTGATCGGACCGCGACTCTGCGAGAGTGCAGTCGTTCGCAATGGTTACCAGTATATTATTAAGTCAAAGTTATTTACCTGTTGGGTTATAACCGCTCCGGTTAAATTTATGCATTTTCTTTAGAAAATCAAAAATAGTGATTGACATACAAATAATAAATTGATATAATAGCCCTTGCGTTCGCTTGGGAGCGCATTAATATTGAGCGGAAGTGTCGGAATTGGCAGACGAGCTAGACTAAGGATCTAGTGGTGGCAACATCGTGCGGGTTCAAGTCCCGCCTTCCGCATTAGAGCACCCCTGACTATCATGGTCGGGGGTGTTTTTGTATCCCTTCTGTAACCCTCTGCGTGATATTATTCTGTCATACCGCCAATTGTACGTCAACGATTCCGGCGACACCATAAAAATCACCGGAGGTACCATTAAATCTACCGCAGTCCTCGCAGCGATAGGAGCAGTCGTATATTCAAAGAAAAGAAAGAAATAATAAAAAGCAAGGGACATATTGCTCAAATAAGTAATATGTCCC
>CAJOQM010000113.1 GCA_905236845.1 uncultured Lachnospiraceae bacterium
TCAAGGAGAGAAGGCACAAAGGCTGACAAATTCCCGGATCAGCTCACACAGGCCGTCAAAAAGGAGCGAGTCCGGATTCTCAACAAAGTCTGCCAAAAGACCAAAGAAGAGTACGAGGCTTCCCTTCTGGGCGAAGCTTGTAGAGCAGTTGTGGAAGAGGAGAAGACTGCTGGAGGCTGTATTTTATACACAGGCCGTACAGAACGCTATCTGGAAGTACTCATTGAGAAGGAAAAAGCACAGACAGAAGGAGGCGTAGCACAAGGGATACTTGCCCGGGATGGGGAAAACCTTATCCTTAAACAAAAATCTTAAATAAAACCCTGAACCAAATCTTAATCAATTCTTAATCCCTTACCCTATGGATTCTTAATACATATTCTTTTATAATATGCACCGTGATCACAAAAGGCAGCCCGGGCTGCGGAAAGGGGATAACGGTGCATAAAATTTTGGTGTGTGATGATGATAAGGACATCGTAAAGGCTATATCCATCTATCTTAAGGCGGAGGGCTATGATGTTGCTGAAGCATATAACGGGAAGGAGGCTGTGGAAATCCTTGAAAAGGAGAATAAGGAGCTTCTCATATTGGATGTGATGATGCCTGAAATGGACGGCATAAGCGCACTTTCTGCGATCAGGGAAAAGAGCAATATACCAGTTATCATGCTGACAGCAAAAAGCGAAGATACAGATAAGGTCATAGGGCTTAATATAGGAGCTGACGATTATGTTACAAAGCCTTTTAATCCCGTTGAGCTTATTGCAAGGGTAAATTCACAGCTTAGAAGATATACCCGGCTGGGCGGCGTAGGCAGGGATGAAAATGAGACCGGCATGCTGACCGTAGGAGGTATCGAATTAAACGATGCCTCAAAGGAAGTCAGAGTGGACGGACAGACAGTACATCTTACAAAGACGGAGTATGATATCCTCAAATTCTTTATGCAGCATCCAAATACCGTTTATTCTCCGAATGAAATATATGAAAGGATATGGAACGACGCCGCCTTCGGAAATGAGGGGACGGTAGCCGTTCACATAAGGCATCTTCGTGAAAAGATAGAGATAGATCCGTCAGAGCCCCGGTACATAAAGATGATCTGGGGGAGAGGATATATCCTGCCTTATGAAAAGTGATTTGACAGACTTTCCGATCAGTCTGCCGGAAGGGGGATTACAATGGGTAAAAAAAGAACAGTTATATCGCTTGCAATATTTATTTTAAGCGTCACGGGTTTTTTAGCCGTGGCGATAAAAGTCTGGGGGCTGAATGAAAAGGGTTTCTATGATAAGAGCCTGTTTTCTCTGGTTGAAAGCTATACGCAGGATACATTGGAGCAGTATTCGATCCATGTGATGTACAGGTACAAAAACGGCGGAAATTATGCTTACAGTGACCTTAAGGATACGAATTTTAAGTACGGAGTCATCCATGCAGACAGCATAGAGAGGCTTGATCTTACGGATATGTCGATCTATGAGGTACAGAATTTTGACGAAGGCTTTGATACCGATAAGTTGACCATATATTCCTATAATGTGGATGATGATACGATAATAAATTCCGATCTTTCAATGTGGGGGAATTCTGTTCTGTATAATGAGAATGCCACAGAATATGTATCTGTATATGCTGAAGGATATGTATATGATTCAAATTCAAATGATGGCGAATATACGGAGCTGTATGCGTATGCGGATTCATATTTGTTTGATATGGGGAATTTCAGCATTGATGAGATAAAGTCCTATTATCCTTCCGCAACGGACGGAAATCCTTCGTATTATGGGATTTTATATGATAGCGAATGGGAATCGGACGGCAGCTATATATCATATCAGAAGCAGAAGGATTTTTCGGGAAAGACATGGTATGTGGTTTCCTATGTGGCAGACCCTTTGGATGGCTCAAGCGATGACCTTTTTACCGAAGGCTATAATTATATATACACATGGTATAACGGAAGATATGGTTTGCTGGTGGCGTTGACTGCGCTGTTTGTTACAGGGGCAATATCGCTTGTATGCACCATGCGCGCCCTCGGAAAGGCATTTGCATCTGTTTGGAATACACGTCCAGCAGAAGGTATCGTGTGGTTTATTATTTATGCAGGTGTTGCCGCATTTGAGCTTATCGTGCTTCTTACATATGTAAATTATCCTGAGGTGATAGAAGTCCTTTGGCTTTTGGAAAAGATAATCATATTTATTCCGTTTATCATATTTGCCATGCAGATTACTGCGTTAAAAAAGCATACAAAAAAAATCGCAGAGGGTTCGTCATATGAAATCATGGCGACAAACAGGATGTTTCCCGATATAAAAGAGATTGCCGAAAACGTAAACAACATAAGCGAGGGGTTGGATATTGCCGTAAGCGAAAGGCTTAAGAGCGAGAGGCTCCGCACTGAGCTTATTACAAATGTTTCCCATGATATAAAAACGCCCCTTACATCCATAATTTCTTATGTTGATCTGTTAAGTAAAGAGGAGATGGTAAGCGAAAAGGCAAAAGAATATCTTGAAGTTTTGGACAGGCAGTCGGATAAGCTTAAAACACTAATAGATGACCTTGTAGAGGCCTCAAAGGCATCATCCGGCGCACTGCCTGTGGAGCTTGAGCCGGGAGATGTTGCTATCATGATAGAACAACTGACAGGAGAATATGAAGACAGGTTAAAGGAAAAGGAAATCACCTTGATTACGGATATACCCGGGGGTGCACCCAAAGCGATGTTTGACCCCCGTCATCTTCAAAGAACGGTTGATAATCTTATGATCAACATTTCCAAATATACCCAGAATGGAACAAGGGCGTATATAAATGTTGTGCCGGGTGAGAAATTTGTGGATGTGATATTTAAAAATATATCAAGGGAAGAGCTTAATGTGAGCCCGGATGAACTTTTGGAGCGCTTTACCAGAGCGGATGAATCGAGGAATTCCGATGGATTCGGGCTTGGGCTTGCCATTGCCTCATCTCTTATGAAGCTTATGGGCGGCGAGCTTTTGCTTGAAATAGACGGGGATCTTTTTAAGGCGACAATAAGGCTGAAAAAAGCATAGGCGCCGCCGCACCTATGCTTTATAATAAGTCCTATGGTTTGGTAGTTTGATGAGCTTCCTAAACCGCCAGGAAGAATTTTACAAGGAATACTATTGAAAGAATCAAAGTAAGCTTTGATACTTCCTTAAATTGTCCCAGAAGATATTTTATGAAGGTATGCGTAACAAGGGCAAGACCTATGGCGTTTCCGATAGATCCGGATATAGGCATTGCTATAAGCATAATGAATATGGGGGCAAGGTCTGTCAGCTTTTCAAAGTTTAAGTTTTTAAGACCCGAAAGCATCAGTATACCTACGTATATAAGCACTGATGATGTAGCTGCTGCCGGGATAATGGCTGCTATGGGGGCAAGGAATATGGAAAGACCAAAGAGTATAGCCGTTGTTACCGCTGCCAGTCCCGTGCGGCCGCCGGCTTCTACACCGGATGCGGACTCTATGAAGGTTGTAATGGTTGATGTACCCGTAAGAGAACCAACCACGGTACCTACGGCGTCTGCTGCCAGGGCTTCTTTCATCTGGGGCATATTGCCTTCTTTATCCAGCATGCCTGCGCGCTGCGCCGTACCCACCAGGGTTCCTATGGTATCAAACATATCAATAATGCAGTATGTGATAACGACGGTAATAAGTGTAAGCCAGCCGATTTTGGGAAGAGAGGCAAAGTCCAGCTTGAACAGCGTAGTGCTTGCCATATCCGCAAAAGGCGGAACGAAAGAGGCTGTAGCCAGGGAAGCAAAGGGGTTTGTGCCCAGGAAAATCGCCTCACCTGCCCAATAAACGATGGAAGCTACGAGCATACCAACAAGTACACCGCCTCGGATCATTCGGGTAAGTGCGATGATTGCGAAAAGCCCGATAAACATGGTAACGACGGTAAGCACCATAAGCTTGTAGCTTTCTCCCATTTCGGCTTCGATGGTGCTGGGGGTCAGGGCACCGAAGAAATCCGCCATTACATAATATGCGTTTCCTTCGTCGTCATATACGCCTACGTTTGAACCAAAGCCGATATTCATAAGCATAAGACCGATTGCGGGAGAAATTCCCAGGCGTATACTCAATGGAATGGCTTCGACGATTTTTTCGCGGACATTTAATAATGTCAAAATCAGGAAAATCACACCTTCCAGGAAGATAATGCATAATGCGGTCTGGAAGGACTGGACATATGAAGTCCCGGTGATAGTCACGATATTTGCAACCACAACGGCAAAGAACGTGTTGGTACCCATACCCGGAGCCATTGCAAAGGGCTTATTTGCCAGAAAGGCCATGCAAAGAGTTCCGACGCAGGCGGATATGCATGTAGCAAGGAATACTCCGTTCCACAGAGAGGATCCTACGTCGAACCCGGTTAAAAGGTTCGGGTTCAGGTTGATAATATACGCCATGGTAAAGAAGGTGGTAAGTCCTGCCACCAATTCCGTACGCACGGTTGTGTTGTTCTCTTTCAGCTTGAAAAATTTTTCCATTGTTTTTGTCCCCTTTTTTTAGTTGAAAAATATTTATTTGCCTTCAAAAGCCACTGCAGATTCTATGGTGTAGCCTTTTAAGGTATCTCTTCCTTTGAGCCCCTTAAGCTCTGTTATGCAGATTATTTTTGAAACTTTGCCGCCGAGCCTTTCAATAAGTTTTACAGAGGCTTTGAGCGTTCCTCCCGTAGCAAGTATGTCATCCAAAATAACGACCTTCTGTCCTTTTTTGATGGAGTCCGTATGCATTTCCAAAACGGCCGTTCCGTATTCCAGGTCGTACTCTTCGCTGACGGTATCAAAAGGCAGCTTTCCCTTTTTGCGGATCAGCACCAGAGGCTTGTTTAAAGCATATGCCAGGGCACCAGCAAAGACGAAGCCCCGGGCTTCAACCGCCGCAATAACGTCTACGTCCGTATCGGCAAGCATTTCTTTGAGGCTTTCTACGGCAAGCTTAAAGCCCTCCGCATCCTGAAGAATGGTTGTGATATCCCGAAACATGATTCCCGGCTCGGGAAAATCCGGGATACATCTTATATAATCCTGTAATTCTTTCACTTTTGCGCTCCTTAAATATAATTTCTGCAAAACAGTGTATAGATTACCATTTTTTTCGGAAATCTGCAATAGGCTTGACCATTTATACCTATTTATTATATAATCTTTAAGCTGTTTTTTTGCGGGGCATTAGCGCAGTTGGGAGCGCGCCACAATGGCATTGTGGAGGTCACGGGTTCGAATCCCGTATGCTCCATTTATTTATGCAAATAAACATCGATTATTAATAAATACGGAGAGAAAAATGATTCAGGCAAATAACGTTACTTTGCGCATAGGCAAAAATGCGCTGTTCGAAGATGTAAACATTAAATTTACAGAAGGAAACTGCTACGGCATTATCGGTGCGAACGGCGCCGGAAAATCCACTTTTCTTAAAATCTTAAGCGGCAAGCTTGAGCCCTCAAAGGGAGATGTGTCCATGAGCCCGGGGCAGCGGCTTTCCGTCCTTGAGCAGGATCATTTTAAATATGACGAATATACCGTGCTTGATACCGTTATTATGGGTAACAGGCATCTTTATGATGTCATGAAAGAAAAGGATGCCATCTATGCAAAGGAGGATTTTTCCGATGAGGACGGCATAAGGGCAAGCGAGCTTGAGGCGGAGTTCGCCGATATGGACGGCTGGAATGCGGAGTCCGATGCGGCTATGCTTCTTAACGGACTTGGCGTCGATACGGAGCTTCATTACGCCAATATGAAGGATATGACAGGTGAGATTAAGGTAAAGGTTCTCCTTGCCCAGGCTCTTTTCGGAAATCCAGACATCCTGCTTCTTGACGAGCCTACGAATAACCTGGATCTGGATGCCATAGAATGGCTTGAGGAATTCCTTATAAACTTCGACAATACTGTCATTGTAGTTTCCCACGACAGATATTTCCTGAACAAGGTCTGCACTTTCATCGCAGATATAGACTTTGGCAAGATTACGCTTTTTGCGGGAAATTATGACTTTTGGTATGAGTCTTCCCAGCTTCTTTTAAAGCAGCAAAAGGAAGCTAATAAGAAAAAAGAAGAGAAGATTAAGGAGCTCCAGGAATTTATTTCAAGGTTCTCTGCGAACGCTTCAAAGTCCAAGCAGGCTACGTCCAGAAAGCGCGCTTTGGAAAAAATCGAGCTTGACGATATTAAGCCTTCAAGCCGCAAATATCCTTATATTGACTTCCGTCCCCAGAGGGAGATAGGAAACGAGGTGCTGACGGTTGAAGGAATTTCAAAGACCATAGACGGAGAAAAGCTCCTTGATAATGTTTCGTTTACAGTGGGACATGATGATAAAATAGGTTTCGTAGGGGGAAACGAGCGCGCAAAGACAGTGCTTTTCTCCATACTTGCTGGAGAAATGGAGCCCGACGAAGGCACATATAAGTGGGGAGTTACCACGAGCCTTTCTTATTTCCCCAAGGACAATACAAAGATATTTGATAATGATACGGCAATAGCGGACTGGCTGCAGCAGTATTCCGAGATAAAGGATTCCACGTATGTCCGGGGCTTCCTTGGCAGAATGCTTTTCCCCGGGGATGCCGGCGTAAAGAAGATGCGGGTCCTTTCGGGAGGAGAGAAGGTTCGCGTCCTTCTTTCGAGAATGATGATAGAAGGCTCAAATGTCCTTATGTTTGATGAGCCCACCGACCATTTGGATATGGAATCCATTACCGCTCTTAACAACGGTATGATCAAATTCCCGGGAGTTATTCTCTTTGCATCCCGAGACCACCAGGTCGTTGAGACTACTGCAAACAGGATAATAGAAATATTGCCCGAAGGCACCATTGTAGATAAGATTACTACATATGACGAATATCTTGCAGGAGACGAGGCTGCCCGCAAGCGTCAGGGAGTTTCCGTGGTTAATGATGACGAGGATGTGGAGCCGGTATGACGGATAAGGAAAACACAAACGCCGTAGAGGATTTTGATGAATTCTTTAAAAGGCTTGTAAATTACAGAAACAGCGGTGCGAATTATTTTGCGGCTCATACGGACATAGAAATAACGGACATATGGTTAGGCGGCGCCAAAGGGCATATAATCCTTAAGGAACACCACGGAAACCCTATAGGCTCTGTTCACGGAGGGTGCCTTTTTTCCCTGGCGGATTCTGTGGGAGGAGCGGCTGCTGTATCGAGAAGGCGCGCCGTTACTACGGTTTCAAGCTCCATAAACTATGTTAATGCTGCAATGATGGGAGAAACAAAAGAGCTTACAGCCGAGGCTTCGGAGATAAAAGCCGGCAAAAGCACCTGTGTATACAAGGTTGACATAACTAATGACAGCGGCAAGTTGATAGCGACAGCCGTAAACACGTATTTTTATCTAAAGGGTGAAATGAATCTGCCCGGCGGAGACTGATGGGAGGTAATTGGTCATGGTAGAAGCAATAGTAGGCGCCAATTGGGGCGACGAAGGCAAAGGAAAGATTACGGATGTGCTGGCTGAAAATGCGGACATAGTAGTTCGCTTTCAGGGCGGTGCGAATGCGGGGCACACCATTATCAACGAATACGGCAGATTTGCTCTGCATACCCTGCCAAGCGGTGTGTTTTATTCCCATACCACCAGCATTATAGGAAACGGCGTGGCTCTTGATGTACGCCGCTTTGACAGCGAGGTTAAGGAGCTTGTAGCAGGCGGAGTGCCTGCGCCTTCCTTAAAGATATCCGACAGAGCCCAGATGGTTATGAGCTACCATATTCTCTTCGACCAGTATGAAGAAGAGCGCCTGGGGGGTAAATCCTTCGGATCTACAAAGTCCGGCATTGCGCCCTTTTATTCCGACAAATTTTCCAAGATCGGCTTTCAGGTAAACGAGCTTTGGGCGGATGAAAAAGGTCTTCGGGAAAAGATTGCGGACATTGTTATGAAAAAGAACATTGTCATCGATAATCTTTATCACAAGGCGCCTCTTAAAGAAGACGACATATATTCCGAGCTTATGGAATATAAGAAAATATTGGAGCCCTACGTATGCGATACGTCCTTGCTTATCCAAAATGCCCTTAACGAAGGAAAGACCGTGCTTCTTGAGGGACAGCTGGGCACAATGAAAGACCCCGATCACGGCATTTATCCTATGGTTACAAGCTCCTCTACTCTGGCTGGTTACGGCGCCGTGGGAGCAGGAGTCCCTCCTTATGAAATCAAAAAGATAGTTGCGGTCACAAAGGCATATTCTTCTTCCGTGGGCGCAGGAGAATTCGTCAGCGAGATTCTTGACGAAACGGAAGCCGAGGAGCTGAGAAAGCGGGGAGGAGACAAGGGAGAATACGGCGCAACCACAGGGCGCCCCCGCCGTATGGGATGGTATGATTGCGTAGCTTCCCGCTACGGAGTGCGCCTTCAGGGCGCTACGGATGTGGCTCTTACTGTCCTTGATGTGCTTGGATATCTTGACGAAATTCCCGTATGCACCGGCTATGAAATCGACGGCAAAGTAACGAAGGATTTTCCCGTTACAAGGCTCCTTAAGGATGCAAAGCCTGTATATGAAGTCCTTCCCGGATGGAAGTGCAGCATTTCCGGCATAAAGAAATACGAGGAGCTTCCGGAAAATTGCAGAAAATACGTTGAATTTATCGAAAAAGAATTGGGGGTTCCCGTGACCATGGTTTCAAACGGTCCGGGCAGAGAAGATATAATTTACAGGGAATCCTGAGTTTCTTCAGTTTCCTTTTCTATGGACAGGTTTTCATATTTGTCTTTGGCGGATTTCTGGATTAATTTGTACATCCATGAATAAACCCACAAAAGAACGGGGACTATTACCGTTGCGGCTATGGCTGCGATAAACATGTTCATTGACTGGCTGTTATCGATAACAGCCAGTATTAAAGCTATTATATAAAGGGAGGCAAGGACTATTGCTCCCGTAAGGGCTAAAACTCTTTTTGCCTGTTTCATAATAAACCTCCTTAATCAGCCCGGTTATTTTATTATGTTTTTGAAAAATTTTCAAGTTGTTTGGCATGCCCGATAAGAATGGGGAAAACTCAGACGAGCGGGGAAAACTCAGACAACAGGAGAGATTTAGATGCGATATACAAATAAAGCTGCGGAAGCTTTAAGGCTTGCAGAAAGTCTTTCTTCCGCAAAAGGACACAATTACGTAGGTACGGAGCATTTGCTCTTTGGATTATTAAGGGAGCGCAGCGGCGTTGCGTTTGAAGCCATGCGCATGCAAAATGTTTCGGAAGCCAAATTAATGGAGCTTATAGATGACCTTATAGCACCCCGTTCAAACGTGATGCTTATGGAAAAAGACGGCTATTCTCCGGGACTTACCGCCATATTGGACGAAGCAGACCGCCAGGCTGCGAGGTTTCGCTTTAATGAAGTGGGCACGGAGCATATGCTTATGGCCATTCTTTTCAAGCCTGAATGCGCAGCATCAAGGCTCCTTCTTACGCTGGGAGTAAATCTCCAGAAGCTCTATAACGATCTTCTTAGCGCCATGGGAGAAAATGTATCATCTCACAAGCATGAATTTGTAAACGGGCGTCCTGTTATAAAAGACAAAAGCAACGCTTCGGGGATGCTTGCAAAATATTCCGAGGATCTTACCCAAAAGGCAAGAGACGGGCTCCTTGATCCCGTTATCGGAAGAGAAAGCGAAATCCAGCGTATTATCCAGATTTTAAGCAGAAGGACAAAGAATAACCCCTGTCTTATCGGAGAGCCGGGAACGGGAAAGACCGCTGTTGCAGAAGCTATGGCTTCAAGGATAGCAGCCGGAGAAGTCCCTTACGGGATGCTTGAAAAGAGAATCGTGACACTTGATATATCCGGGATGATAGCAGGTTCCAAATACAGGGGTGAATTCGAAGAGAGGATAAAGCAGTCTATTGCGGAGGTTAAAAGCGCCGGCAATATAATCCTGTTTATCGATGAGATTCATATTATTGTGGGAGCGGGATCTGCGGAAGGCGCCATAGACGCATCCAGTATATTAAAGCCTTCCATGGCCCGGGGCGAGATACAGGTGATAGGCGCCACCACCATAGCAGAATACAGAAAATATATAGAGAAAGATGCAGCTTTAGAGCGAAGGTTCCAGCCTGTTATGGTAGAAGAACCCACATCCGAAGAAAGCGTTGCTATTCTTAAAGGGCTTCGAAGCGCATACGAAGATCATCATGAAGTAACCATTACGGATGAAGCAATAGATGAAGCTGTAAAGCTTTCTTCCCGATATATTAACGACAGATGCCTTCCGGATAAGGCTATAGACCTTATAGACGAAGCGTCTTCGAGAGTAAAGCTTGGAGCTTTTAAGCCTTCAAAGGGCGTAAGCCGCATTGAGCAAAAGCTTAAAGAGGCGGAAAGCAGGCAGGAGACTGCGCTTATAGAGGGGCGGTTTGATGATGCCTCCAAGGAAAAAAAAGAAATAACAAAGATTCTTAAATCCCTCGAAAAGGCAAAGGAAAAGAAAAAAGCCGAAACGAAGGATGAAAGACCGGAAGTTACCGGAGAAGATATCGCATCTGTCGTATCCCAGTGGACGAATATACCCGTAAGCCGTATTACGGAGGCGGAGTCTGAAAGACTCCTTCGACTTGAAAAGACTTTGCATAAGAGGGTAATAGGTCAGGATGAAGCGGTATCAAGCGTTGCAAGGGCGGTAAAGCGGGGCAGAGTCGGCCTTAAAGACCCCAAGCGCCCCATAGGCTCATTCCTTTTCCTTGGGCCTACAGGCGTAGGAAAGACCGAGCTTTCCAAGGCTCTTGCTGAAGCGGTCTTTGGCAGCGAAAACGCCATGATAAGGGTTGATATGTCTGAATATATGGAGAAGCACTCCGTAGCAAAGATGGTGGGTTCGCCTCCGGGGTATGTAGGATACGACGAAGGGGGACAGCTTTCGGAAAAAGTCCGCAGGAACCCGTATTCTGTTATTCTTTTTGACGAAATAGAAAAGGCGCACCCCGATGTATTTAATATATTGCTGCAGGTGCTTGACGACGGCCATGTGACGGATTCCCAGGGAAGGAAAGTTGATTTTAAAAATACTATTATAATCATGACTTCAAATGCCGGAGCCCAGCATATAATAGAGCCAAAGAAACTGGGGTTTTCTTCGGGAGAAGATACGGACAAGGAAGATTACGGCAGGATGAAGGATGCCGTAATGGAGGAAGTCCGCAGGATATTTAAACCCGAATTTCTTAACAGGATTGACGAAACCATTGTATTCCATGCTCTTACAAAGGATGATATGAAGAAGATAGTTACGCTTCTTTCAAGAGATCTCATAAAGCGCTGCATGGAGCAAATGGATATTGAGCTTAAGATTCAAAGCTCTGTCAAAAATTACCTTGCAAGGGAAGCATATGACCCCAAATACGGCGCCCGTCCCTTAAAGCGTCTTATTCAGACAAAGCTTGAAGATTCGCTTTCGGAAGAGCTTCTAAAGGGAAATATTAAGAGCGGGGATTTAGTCAGTGCTTCGTGCAGGAAGAATGAAATTTCTTTTGAGACCAATAAGAAGCCTGAAAAAAGGACGGCTGCAAAAAAGCCGGCAGGGAAACCGGCCAAAAAGGTCGCTAAAGGAAAAAAATAATCTTGTGGAAATTTTTCGCCGGATTTGGTATGATATTTATATAACATTCACGGGGAGAAGCGATTGTCGACCCGATTTTTAAGGAGGCATAAAGATGTCAGTCGTTGAAGAATTGTTGCGTTCGGAAAAAGACGGTACCATTAGTTTCGGGGACTATCTTAAGGATTCAAAATCAAAAGTAGATGATTTTGAATTTTGCGGAGATATCCTTAAGGTAAAGACCTATAACGAACTTACCAAGCTTGAAAGAAACGGACTTTTGGTATATGAATCCGTGCCGGGCACAAGTGTATTGAATTTAAATGCAAAAGAGGACGGATTGGAATTTTTCCTTGAAGGACCCGAGGATGCCCAGATTACGCTGCAACTCGAAGAGGATACGGAGTATTCCCTTTCCATTGACGGGCGGGATGCCGCACCGGTAAAGACAAATCTCGGAGGAAAATTAAGCTTTTCCGTCGAACTTGGTGAGGGTAAAAAGGTAAAGGTAATTATCAAAAAATAATGATTAAGTACCGCAGGCCGGGCGTTTTTTAAGCCCGGCTTTTATTTGATTTGTGTATTTTGGCATCTTGTGTATGTTTGGTGCCATGGTACGGTTGATCCAGACAGGTGGGATATGGCAAAAGCAAAAAATACAATTTTTTTCTGCGGCGAATGCGGCTATGAAAGCACCAAATGGATGGGGCAGTGCCCTGCCTGTAAGGCGTGGAACAGTTTTAAAGAAGAGGTGATTCCCTCCCTTTCATTCGGCGGTACAGCCAAAAAGAAAGGCTTTGGCAGCGAAAATACCGTTATATCCATAACTGATGTCACGGCAGGAGATGTTTCCCGGATCTCGTCAGGGTTTGAAGAGCTTGACAGAGTCCTTGGGGGAGGGATTGTTCCGGGAAGCCTCATACTTTTGGGCGGAGATCCGGGCATCGGCAAATCCACTCTTCTTTTGCAGGTTTTTCATAAGCTCTCATCGGCAGGTAATGAAGTCCTTTATGTATCCGGCGAGGAATCCGGCTCCCAGATAAAGATACGTGCCGACAGGATAGGAGAGTTTGATGAAAAAATGAAGCTTTTTTGCGAAACCTCCCTTCCGGATGTAGAGGAAGCCGTAAGACGCAGCAATCCTTCATGTGTGGTTATTGATTCTATTCAGACTATGTATGACCCGCAGATCGCATCTGCTCCGGGAAGCGTATCCCAGATAAGGCAGGTTACCGGCGTTTTTATGCGACTGGCAAAAGAAACGAATATTCCTGTATTTATCGTGGGACATGTGACAAAGGAGGGAAATGTGGCAGGTCCCCGTATCCTTGAGCATATGGTTGACACCGTACTTTATTTTGAGGGAGACAGGTTTGCATCATACAGAATAATAAGAGCTGTCAAGAACAGATTTGGCTCTACAAATGAAATAGGCATATTTGAAATGGACAATGTGGGCTTAAGGGAAGTAAAAAACCCTTCGGAATATATGCTTTCCGGAAGGAAAGACGATACCAGCGGCTCCTGCATAACCTGCTCTTTGGAGGGTACCCGCCCCATACTTTTGGAAATCCAGGCTCTTGTGGCAACGACTGCCTTCGGTAATCCCAGAAGGACATCTGCGGGGACGGACAACAACAGGCTGAACCTCCTTCTTGCGGTATTGGAAAAGAGAACAAAGCTTAGCCTTTCGGATAAGGATACATATATAAATGTTGCGGGAGGACTTAAGGTTTCGGAACCGGCCATAGACCTGGGGGTCGTTGCCGCAATAGCGTCCAGCGCAGGAGATTTTGTTATAGAACCAAAGACAGTCTGCTTTGGCGAAGTGGGGTTAAGCGGCGAAGTCAGAGGTGTTACCCAGGCCCAAAGAAGGATTACGGAAGCTGTAAACCTGGGATTTACTAGGATAGTATATCCTTATGCAAATAAAAATGCGGAAATTAAAGAAAGCGGAGCGGAGTTTATAGCGGTAAGCGATATAAATGAGGCATTAAGAGCCGTTTCAAGGAAGGGATAAGATATGGATGAAAAAGAAGAAATAAGGCAGACTGAGCCGGAAAACACTCCGGATGCGCCCAAAGAA
>CAJOQM010000114.1 GCA_905236845.1 uncultured Lachnospiraceae bacterium
CTGTCGGGTAATACATCGAGTTTTGCCATTAATACGGGACGAATAGCGGGGCAGCAGGCTGCGGACTATGCAAAAAAGCATTAAACATGATATATTAAAAAGGAGGAAAAAATAAAATGTCTAATGATCAGATTAAAACAGTACGACCGGAGGACAAGATTCCTGTCTTGGGAAAACTCTCGTATTCTATTGGGTTTGCGGGAAAGGATACATTTCAGACGATAGTAAACAGTTATCTGATGATGTTCCTTATGATGTTTGCGGGCTTAGACGGAGCCTTTATCGGTGTCATGATGCTGGGAGCCCGTATTTGGGATGCAATAAACGATCCCATACTTGGTTCGATCGCCGATCATACGAATTCAAAGTGGGGCAGATTCAAACCGTATCTTTTTTCGGCAATACCGATGGCGGTAGTGTTTGTTCTTTTGTTTTCCGTGCCGGGACTTGACGGTGGCGCGAAGATGGTTTATTACACGGTAGTGTATGTATGCTACGGAATGCTTATGACTATTCTGGAGGTGCCGTATTTCGGACTTGCGGGAGCAATGAGCTTTGATCCTACAGAGCGTGCTACAGTTACTGCATGGAGCCGTATTGCATCACGTATACCGGCTATTACGATGCCGCTTCTTCTGGCTGCACTTCAGTCATATTTTGCAGGCACCATGGGAGACGAGATGCTTGGTCAGCAGCAGGGATATTTTGTCACAGCTATTGTGATAGGAGTGATCGCAATCGTTACAGCATTTATTGCGTTTGCAGGATGTAAGGAAAAGGCATTGGTACATGCTGAGCCTTCGGCAAAGAAGCATTCGGGTTGGAAAGATTTCTTTAACGTATTAAAAGGCAACTGGGCGCTTGTGGTTGTTATGATAGCGCAGCTTTTCTTTACTTTTAATACCATTCTTTGCGATATGCTTAATACATACTACCTCACCTATTCGCTTGGTTCTCCCGCCCTTATAGTAGGTGCCGGAGTGGCGCTTGTGGCTGTTGGTGCTATGGTTGGTCAGTTCTTTTATCCTTACATTATGCAGAAGGTTGGAAGCTGCAAGACCATTATGATGGTTGGCGTACCCGTATACTGTGTATTGATGGCGCTTGCATATGTAGCCGGAAACACTTCAATTCCGTTGTATCTGGTAATCCTTATAGCGCTTAATGTAATGACGGGTATCCTTCAGATAAATGTTATCAATCTTTGCTTTGAGGTATGCGATAAGCTTGAATACCAGAACGGTGTTCGTTCCGATGCAACAGTATTTGCGGTAGTATCCTTCCTTATGAAACTGGCAGCAGGATTTGCAGCAACAATTGCAGGTATTGGATTACAGTGGGCCGGCTTTGAAGGAATGGGACCTGTAACCATAGATGTTACTGAGCAGATGGCAAGTGCCGTGGCAATACTTCGCTTTGCACTTCCCGGAGCATTGGCATTTATCGCATTTTTGGCAGTGGCGTTCTATCCCATCAAGAAGGATGAGATATCTCATATCAGAGACGAATTGCAGAAGCGTCATGATGCTATGCCCGAAAACACTAATGATGCCAGATAATGATTTTGGATTGATTATGGAGAATACATCAGCTCCGGTATGAATAATCCCAGTAAGTGAAAGGAATGCTTTTATGAGTGACGAGATAAAAAAAATGGAGCCGCCAAAGATGCCGGCAGGTGTCCCCAAGGTGGATTCGGCGGAAATTCCGTCTGATGGCAAACTTGAAGCGGATGTAATCATCATAGGAGGAGGGGGCGCCGGAATTCCGGCGGCCCTCTCCGCCCTTGAACAGGGTGCAAAGCGCGTGGTGATGATTGAAAAAAGAGAGCGTGCCGGTGGTAATGCCATTATGGCGCGCGGAATATTCGGCTGCGAAAGTGATGTGCTGCGCAATGCCTTTGTCTATACGGACAAGGACGAGATATTCACAAATGCCATGCGTTGGCATCATTATGACAGGGTGAATGGCAAGCTCCTTCGTGCGTACATCAATCAATCCGGAGATACGATTGATTGGATCAGAAAACGCGGAATCGAGTTTCATATAGATACCACGACGCGTATGAATTATCATCAGGATCCGACCTGGCATTGTGTTGTGGGCGGCAATATGGCAAAGGTGATGGGCGCACTGTTCAGAGATGCGCTCGACAAGGGACTTAAGCCTTATTTTGATACGCATGTGGAAGAAATTATTCTGGAAAACGGTAAAGTAGCCGGAGTGCGTGCACAGCATGACGGAAAAGAGCTTGTTGTAAAGGCGCCTGCCGTAGTGGTTGCGACCGGCGGATTTCTTCCTGTTGAAGAAAAGGTAAAGAAGTATTATCCCGCATACAGTTCGGAGAGCTTTGGCGGCTTTATGGTAAAGTCCAATACGGGAGATGGCATAGAGCTTATTGAAAATGCAGGCGGAGCGACAGAAAGCTATATCACCCTGATTCGTGAGGCGTGTGCCGCATCAGATGATGCGCCGAGACTTCTGTCTGAATTCGTCCGTGAACCCTACCATATGTGGGTTAACAAAAAAGGAAACAGGTTTGTCGAAGAGACGGCCGGTTCAGAACTTCAGATTGCGACAAATGCATTGATGATGCAGCCCGGTGTAAAGGCGTTTGCAATCTTTGATGAAGATACAATGGACTATATGTGTGCACACGGTTTTGAACTTTCAAAAGCGGATGATACCCGCGGTGTTCCCATGCCCGATCTTAAGGATAAGCTTAAGGATATTGCGCAAAAAGCACCTCAGGCAGCGATTATTGCTGAAAGTATTGCCGAGATAGCTGATTGGATAGGCTGCTCCAAGGAGGCGCTTGAAGAAGAGGTTCAGTCTTATAACCGATTCTGCGCACAAGGTTATGATGAAGACTTTAACAAGCAGCGCCGTTATCTGAAGCCTGTTGAAAAGGGACCCTTCTACTGCATTATGCATCAGGGTATTGCGGTTGATACGGTAGGCCCTGTCAGGATAGACCATAAGGGCCGTGTGCTGAACGAAGAATATGACCCGATTCCGGGACTCTTTGCGGGAGGCGTTATCTGCTCGGGATGGCAGTCTAACGATTACTGCGGCCAGTATCTGTTTGGCAGCGCGCTGTCCTTCTCAATTAATATCGGAAGGATTAGCGGCAGGGGTGCGGCAGATTATGCGGCGAATAATTAGAGGATAGGGTGATTTTGATTATGAAAAGGAGAATGAATATGAAAAAACTGTGAGGTTGTTGGCGTTTTCGCTTCTTCTAATGTTGGCAACTGTTTCGCAAGAGGTGTATGCAAGTGATGATAGTTAGATTGGTGTGGATTATGCCATGACATATGATGATTTAAAGGAAATATTTCCTCAGGCAGATTTTTCTTGCGAACAGAATGATTTGGAAGAATCGATCGAAGAAATATTATACTCAAATCCCGATAAAACATATAAGAATGTAGAAGTATATTGGACAAACGATGCATCCAACCAGTTTTGAAGGGATGGCGAAATATGAAACTAAAGCTTATATGGTCGGTATATTTTGTGGCGATAATGGCTCTTATCATAGTATCAGCTTATAAATGGAGTGATGGTTGGGAAAATGTATCGGCGTCTCTTACCGGCGTGGTTTTGTTTTTGGGGCTTACCGGGGCTGTGATTTTTCTTGATCAAATAGCAAATCTAAGAGCGTTTAGGTGCTTCATACCGGCGCCATTAATGGCGCTTGTTGCTGCTTGTGCTGATGTTCCTGTAGCGCTCCAAGCAGGCATATTTTTTGTGACACTGGTGCCGTGTGCGTATAGCCTTTATTGTTATAAGAAGACGATTGAGGTTAAGAACAGTTTCAGCTTGCGTCAGAAGCTGGGGTTAATACTGCTTACAATATGTGCTTTTGCAATTGTCTTTGCCTTTACTCTCTACCAATATAAGTTTAATGAAATTGTAACCCTAATTATGGGTTGAATTGCGAAAGGAATAGTATTATGAAATACAAGCATCTGTTAAGCCCTATCAGAATAGGGAATAATGTGCTTAAAGGGCGTCTGGTGTATCCCAACGCCTCCCCACATTTTTTTCAGGGACCGGAGACATATCCGGCTGAAGGCTATCGCGCTTATCATGCAAATCTTGCAAAGAACGGCGCGGCGATTGTGACGACCGCTGAATGGGATAATTACCCCCAGCAGAGGGATTTCCCTGCCGATATGGATATGGCGCATATGCAGGCCTTCGACCTGTCTGATCCTGCGGTCCATAATTATATTTCTCAGTTATGCGAGGAAGTGCATTTCTATGGGAGCAAGATTATCCTCTCTGTAGTATGGCGTTATCCTGAGGGCTATACACTTCAGGGCGGTCCCGGCTTCGGACCCGGTGCGCCGAGAGATTCCAAGGCTCTGCCCAAGGAAATGATGCCGGAAGTTATAGACGGCATTGTTGAAAAGATTAAGTTCTACAAGCTCCTGGGCTATGACGGAATATCCGTGCGTGTGGACGGTGATTTGTGTCCCAAGGATAAGGAGCGCGACGACGAATACGGCGGCAGCGCAGTAAACAGAGGAAGATTCTCCAAAGAAGTATTTGCTGCAGTGAAAAAGGCTTTGGGAAAAAATTTCATTATAGAAGCTGTGCTTGCGTGGGAACAGCCTGACGGATACGGTCCCGTCACCAAGGCGATGGGCGGATATTTCGAAGAGGACTCTTTGGAGTTTTTGGCAGATGCCCAGGATGTTATTGATATTGTTCAAATCAGAGAAAACAGTGCAGCCACATCCCATCCGACAGGATATAACATGAAGCAGGGCGTGCATCCTACGGTTGACTTTGCTAAGAAGGTGAAAAAAGCCGGAATCAATGTCATTACCGAGCCGATTGGCGGGTTCCAGGAACCTGACGAGATGGAGCGATATATCGCAGAAGGAAAATGCGATATGTTTGGTGCGGCAAGGGCGTTTATCGCCGATCCCGAATACGGTAAAAAAATAAAAGAGGACAGGGCCTGTGATATAACGCCTTGCCTGAAGTGCAACAAGTGCCACGGCGAGCTGTTGCCGGAGCACACCCCCTGGATTTCAGTATGTTCGGTAAACCCTTTGCAGAGTCTCGGACACAAGATTGATCGTCTGAAGGAAGGTGTCTCTTCCGGCAAGAAGAAAAAGATAGCGATCATTGGCGGCGGTTGCGCCGGAATGCGGGCGGCCTTATATGCCGTATCAGCCGGTCATACGGTTGAATTATATGAGAAAACGGATAAGCTTGGCGGTCAGCTGATACACGGAGATTATTTCTCGTTTAAATGGCCTGTTGGGAATTACAAAAACTGGCTCATCGAACAGGTGAAGTCTTCCGGGATTACGATTCATATGAATACTGCGGCGACTCCCGAATTGATATCGGATAAAGGATTTGATGCTGTTTTTGCTGCAACAGGAGCCGCAGCCTCTCTTCCGAAATCCATAAAGGGAATTGTTGATGCGGATGGGAATAAGAAACCCGGTATTTATACGGTACTGGATTCTTTTGGCAAAACAGAAGAAATGGGACATGAAGTGGTCGTGTGCGGCGGATCCGAGGCAGGCGTTGAGACAGCCATGTATCTGTGCGAAAATGGTCACAAAGTAACAGTATTGACCCGTCAAAAAGAAATTGCCCATAACGCTTCAAAGCTTCACTATATTACGACGGCATGGATTAAGAGGACGCCAGAAGGTATGGCGTTTGAATCGCCGGCCTGGGAGATGTATGAGGGACTTGAGTTTGTTACGGAAGCGACGACTAAAGAAGTTGCGGATGGCAAGGTTATCTATGAAACCTCCGATGGCAAAGTGAACGAGGTTAAGGCGGATTCCGTGGTTATTTGCGGCGGTATGGTACCTCGGGCTGATGAGGCCTGGAGCTTTGCCGGTGCGGCATCGGAGTTTTATGCTATAGGCGATTGCAACGGTGCGGGGAATATACAGCGTTGTAACTGGGATGCATATACTAGAACGCTTATGTTATAAAGCTTCGCAAGGCTCAAATAAACGAATGACAAGTGACAGCAAACGGTCTGTACCAATCGGTGCAGACCGTTTTTATCCCCTTCGAGTGGATAACCAACCCCTTATTATAATAATTCGATTAAGATGGGTAAGATCATGTCTGAAACTTGCGGGTAAAAATGATGTGAAGAGTATTGCATTTTGTTGTATATTAACAGGGGTGTTTATGTCCCCGAATGAAACAGTTAGCTGATTTTCGTGATAAGTATGATCTCCACATGACGGCGGAGCGATTTGTCAGTGATGAATATGAGGCGGATAGAAAGTATATCAGAGAGCAAGGAGTTTAGCGATGAGCAAAATGGTTCTGAAGAAGATAGAGCATAAGTTGTCGGTTTGTAAGGTTACAGATATTTCTGAAATAGATTTGAATACAGATTTCTATTTTATTGGAAAAACAGATGAAGAACTATCTCTTGTCTGCAAAACGGATGATACTCCGCAGAATACGACCGAGCGTGAAGATGGATGGAGAGGATTTCGTATTCAGGGGATACTGGATTTCTCACTGATCAGGATTCTGTCAGAACTGACAGGTATCCTTGCAGAACATAAGATAGGAATCTTTGCTGTTTCAACCTACAACACGGATTATATCCTTGTGAAGGAAGAAAACTTTGAACGTTCGTTGGAAGTGCTGATTACCGAAGGGTATACGGTAATATAAAATTTCGGCACCGCTGACTGGGGAGATTCAGGAGTTTGACCTTTATAAGCTCGAAAAGCATGGAGGTTGCACCCATAATAAATGTAAGTTCTGTACTGTTGTTATGTTACAATGATAGATATATGGGGTGTGTTTTATAGGTGGAAAAAAGAGGTTGAACTGACATTATGGAATTTTATGAGTTTGACAAAACGGACAATGAAAAATACTTAACTTATTATGTAAACTGTATGCAGCTGAGTTCAGACTTGTCTCCATATAGTCTACTTGCCCTGCGAGATGAGCCTATAGGTGCAAGGAGAGCATACGAATACGGGCTTTGCTTTCACCGGGGCTGCTTTGGAGGGGAACTTTGCTTTGGTCCTCCGGTGGGTGTTTGGGATGCGGCAGACTGGGAGGAGATCTTTGCAAAAGAGTTTCCTTCCGGAACTGTTTTTTGGGGGATCCCTGAGCTTCTTATGAGAAAATGGGTTAGTATCTTTGGGGATTCACTCGAGGTTCTGGAGTCAAGAGACGACTGGGATTATGTTCTGTATACAAAAAGGATGGCCGAAACTAAGGGAGGAAAGCTGAGAAAAATCAGACGAAAACTGTATCATTTTCGACAGAACTACAGCTACGAGGTAGATAGCCTTACCCCGGAGCTTTTTGATGAAGTCATTAAATTTCATGAAGAACAGACAGAAAATCTGTTGGCCAGGACATCTGTAAAGGAACGAATACTTTTTGACAACTCCAATTTCAAAATGTCCTTGACATGGGGTACACTTTAGATTAGGTTCATAACAAAAAATGCGGCCACATCAAGGGCGAGATAAACGCTCGCCATAATGACGGGCGCCCTTGACATGTCCGCTTATTTTTGTTATTTATTACGATTCGTAATCAGAAGACCAGATGGGGAAGCTGCAGTTCTAAAGGGAATCTCAATTTTAACTGCCTTCTGATACTTGCTCC
>CAJOQM010000115.1 GCA_905236845.1 uncultured Lachnospiraceae bacterium
AATGTCAGAAAACACATGCTTAATACATCATCAGACCCCACTCCCACAAATACATTTTCATCGCCCACCCCGATATTTTCTGCGATTGCATGCACAAGGGCAGATGCTGCAGGATCGGGGTATCGCCGCAGGGCATCGGGGCTTACGGCAGCAATCCCGGCGCCGGCATCTCCCGAAAGCGCCTTCATTACCGCCTCCGAAGGAGGGTATGGATTTTCATTTGTATTAAGCTTAATTATATCCCTGTCTTTGGGCTGCTCTCCGGGAGTATAGGGAGTAACCCGCCTTATATTATCCTCCCAGCTCATGAAAGGCCACAGCTTTCCGCAAGTGCCTTAAAGGATGGCAAAGAGCGCTCTATCCTTTCTCTCGATACGCAATAAGCTATGCGCACATAGCCAGGGGCGCCGAAGGATCCGGTGCCGACGACCAGGATATGATATTCAGATGATGCCTTCTTTACGAATTCCGCCTCATCTATCGGAGCCTTTACCATAAGGTAAAACGCACCCTGAGGCTTTATGCATTCAAATCCGTATGATGTAAGGGCATCATAAAGGAGCTTTCTGTTCCCATCATAATATGTCACATCCGTCTTTGCATCAAGGCAGCCCGCAACAGCCCTCTGGATAAGTGAGGGCGCATTTACGGGACCTAATATACGAATGGCCACAGATACCGCAGCTATCATCATATCAATATCTGAGACCTTATCCGACATGGCAAGATACCCCATCCTCTCTCCCGGTATAGAGAGGGACTTTGAAAATGAATAACATATTATCGTATTATCATAATAATCCGGCACAAAGGGATTTACCGCTCCGTCATATACAAGCTCCCTATAGGGCTCGTCGGATATGAGGTAAATGTCAGTCCCATACTCTTTCTGCTTGTCATTTAATACCTTTGCCAGGGCTTTCATGGTAGCATCTGCGTATATGACTCCCGAAGGATTGTTGGGCGTATTTACGATCACAGCCTTTGTCTTTGGCGTTATCTTTGCGGATAAATCCTCCATATCGGGGAGAATATATTCGTCGCATTTAACCTCTTTAAGAACCCCGTCGTAATTAGCGATATAATTCCTGTATTCCGTAAAATACGGGCAAAGAACGATTACCTCTTCGCCGGGATTAAGGATAGTCTTTAATATAGCGTTAAGACCGCTTGCTGCCCCTACCGTCATGGCAATATTGCGAGCCGCATATGACGAACCAAAGCGTGAATTTAAGTTATCCGCAATAGCCTGCCTTACATCTTCATAACCCTCATTATCAGTATATCCATGGAGAAATCCTGAGTTGTTTTCATATTCGTCAAGGCATTTCCTTATACTGTCGGCAAACTCCTTCGGCGCCGGGGTATAGGGATTCCCCAGGCTAAAATCATAGACATTATCTTCGCCGAATTTTGCCGCCATCTCCTTGCCGGCCTTAAACATCGCCCTTATCTGCGAGCCGCCTTCCACGGCTTTTCTCATTTTATCTGAAATCATCTAAGTTCTCCTAAGTTTATTTGGCATAATTTCCATTTATAAAAACTATCTCGCTCTCATTGCCGAAGGCTGAAGAGCTGTACGCTTTTATAAGCCCTATGATCCAGTCTACGAGAGCCCATATGCCAAAGCCTCCCGCTGTTATGAGCTTAAGGACTCCCAATAATATCTGTCCTCTCATAAATCTGTCTATCCCCAAGCCTCCCAAAAGGAATGTAAATACCCAGACAAAGATATTTTTCTCCATGGTTTTTACATCCTGACCGGGCTGAGCATAATACTGATTTGTATTATATTGCGATCCGTTATATCCCGTACCATTCTGCCCCACATCTATTTTGGCACCGCAAATATTGCAAAATCTGCTGTTTGCGTCTATCTGTGCCCCGCAATTAGAACAAAACATATCTGATCCCTCCCATGAACATCTGTTGAAATACCACGTTCAGCTTTCTGTCGTCTGTCATTAAAAAACAGCTGATATACTATAGCATATCAGCTGTTTTTGCGCAAGAAAACGTCCTCGCAGGATACCGTAAACCTCTTGACAAAAGTACCACTTAACAGTACCATATAGACATGAATAACAAACACCGTAAAACATACAAGCTGATATTTTGCAATCCCGTGATGGGGACGATTCCATGGTCAGATATAGAGGGATTGTTTGAGGCGCTCGATGCAGTTATCACGGAAGGAAACGGCTCTCGAATCAGGGTGGAACTAAACGGGGAGCGTGCCATATTTCACCGGCCGCATCCTGAAAACTCCACAGACAAGGGCGCTGTTAAGGCAGTAAGAAAATTTTTGGATAATGCGGGGATAAAATTATGATGAAATATAAAGGATACATAGGAACAGCAGAATATGATGACGAGAACAAAATTTTCAGCGGAAGCGTTCTGAATACGCGCACTGTTATCACATTCGCAGGAACAAGCGTCGATGAATTGGAAACCGAATTCAAAGCTTCCGTTGATGATTATATTAATTGGTGTAAAGAAGACGGAATAGAGCCCGAAAAGCCCTATTCCGGAAGATTTAATGTGCGTTTTGAGCCCGAGCTGCACCAGCGCGCAGCTATGGGCGCCAGGGTCCTCGGATTGTCCCTTAACAGCTTTGTTACAAAAGCCGTAGAGGACGAGTTGTTATCATTAAAGCCGCTTTAAAATTTCATTTACCATCTGCTCCTACGCCTCAACGGTCACACCTGCTTTTATAAGCAGCGTTGATACCCTGGGACCTACTGCATAAGCTACTATCATCTTTGCTATATCTCCGGGAATAAAGGGAATCATACCCGCAAGAAGGGCGGATGGCAAATCCATGGATGCGCTTACCATAAGCCATGCCGTGCCCAGCGCATAGAGAACCAGGGTTCCAAAAACCATTCCCGAAAAGCTTAATACAAGCTTTGAATTTCCTTTTTCAATAAATGCGCCTGCAATAATCGCAAGCAATATGTATCCTACAAGATACCCTCCCGTAGGACCCAGTATCTTTGCGGCGCCGCCTGTGTATCCGGCAAATACGGGAACTCCGGCAAATCCAAGCAATAGATAAATAAGGACGCTAAGGCTTGAAAGACGCCATCCCAGCACATATGCGCTTAAATATATCATAAAGGTGGCAAGGGATATGGGGACAGGTCCTATGGGAAGTGAAATAGGCGCAAGCACGCACATAAGCGCCGTCATCATAGCTGTCAGTACCATTTGTCTTGTAGTTATTTTTTTCATGTTGTTTCTCCTTATATGAAAATTTTATCAAAAGTGTCCGGGCGTGATTCCGCCGGACCGGATGCCGCCGGGCAAATTATATTTTGTCAAGATCTACTATCCTGCAGGTATTGGGATTCATGATACTTATGGGCTTTGCACACTCCAGGAAATTTTTATGGTCATTTACAAATTTAAAAAACGTAACCTCATTTGAATCATAATTAAGGCTTGCAAAATGCTGCTGATCCGGGAAGATGGAGATAGTCTTTGGGTACTGTCCTCCCACCTTTCCGTTTCCGAGGAACGTAAGATATCCGTCGGATATGCTGCGGCCAAACATAGCCGTGGTGTTGCTCCCGGCATTTGATGTAAATATAAATTCCTGCTTTTCGTCGGGGCTTATCATTACCTCTACGCCGGCGGAGGGAGACATATCCGCAGGATCCAGGCTCCGTATGGTCTGGAGCTTTTCAAATTCCGGACCGTTCGGGGTGTCCTTGTAGGAAAAAACGGAAATCTGAGCCGCAAGCTCCATTATCACATAGGCAAATCTGCCGTCTGCAGAAAATGTCATATGGCGGGGTCCCGTCTCAAGGGGAAGATGTATATTATCCGCCAATTCTATCTTGCCCTTTTCTTTGTCAAATTGATATACCTTTATGCAGTCCATGCCGTTATCCACTGCGCAAAGGTATTTCTGATCTGGGGTTATGCATACGCAGTTTACGTGAGGCTCAATATTCCTGCGACCCACGGTGCGACCCATGCCCTTGTGGAACACGGCATCCGCAATCTCGCCCACGGAGCCGTCCTCCTTTAGATGCATAACGGTAACCCGCCCATCGTAATACCCCGCTATAAAGAGATATTTATCCTCGGAATCAGTTGAAATATGGGCTCCCCGAAGGCCTCCCGTCCATTTGCTGTTTATTTTCTCAAGCTCGCCGTCCTTTTGGATACGGAAGGAATTTACCCCCATATCCGTGGTGCAATAAAGATATTTGCCGCTGTTTGAAACGCAAAGATGCGCAGGATTATCCATTTCCAAAGCCTTGCGCTCAATAAAGCATCCGTTTTCTTCATCTACATCAAGGATGTAGAGCCCTTTGTTGTTTTCGGTAGTATAAGCTCCTATGTATGCAACGTATCTGCCCATATTTACCTCTCCTTCGTCCGCCCTCATCTCGGCGTTATGTAAACCTGTATCCGGTGCCACACATTTCGGCGCCACACATTCGGGCGACCCTTACTTCCTTTTCCTAATGACCGCCAATGGTCTTGCCTTTGTGTTTCCTATTTTAACCCGTATAAACTGCTTTGCATGAGGGGCGCTTTCCATGGGATTGCCCTCTTCATCCTCTATTTTCTCGACGATATGGACTTCATTTTCCCCGTCGGGAAGCATGATTTCCACCGTATCTCCCAGGGAAAATTTGTTTTTCTGGAAAAAAGTCACCGTCCCGTCATCAAAAACATCAACGATGCTTCCTACATAAACCGCCTCGTTTATATATGTAGCCGTATCATATATCTGTCCGGAAGCTCCCGGGTCTCCATAGAAAAATCCCGTGCCAAAGGGTCTGTGGGTGCAAAGCCCCACTTCACTTTCATATTCAGCCTTATTGGCTTCGTATTTCGCAGGGTCGTCGAAATAATCGTCTATGGCACGCCTGTATGCCCTTCCGACTCCCGCTACATAAAGGGATTTTTTCATTCTGCCTTCTACTTTAAGGCTCATTACTCCCGCATCCACCAAATCGGGAATATGGGAAATCATGCAAAGATCCCGGGAATTCATTATATACGTACCCCGATTATCCTCAATAACATCCATATATTCCCCGGGTCTTGTCTCCTCTACCAGAGAATATCCCCACCTGCAGGGATGGGTGCACTCCCCTTTGTTTGCGGAGCGTCCCGTAAGAGCTGCGCTAAGAAGACACCTTCCCGAATATGATATGCACATAGCCCCGTGTACAAAGGCTTCTATCTCCATATCTTCGGGGATTTCCCGGTGTATGGCGGATATTTCCTCCAAAGAAAGCTCCCTTGCGGCAACTACCCGACGAACCCCCTGCTTATACCAGAAATTAAAGGTTCCCGCATTGGTGTTATTTGCCTGGGTGCTTATATGCACAGGGATATCAGGGCAAACCTCACTAAAAAGCGCAAAGACTCCCGGATCCGAAATCAAAACAGCATCAGGCTTTATATCCCTCAAACCCTCAAAATACCGGCGAAGCCCCGGCATATCGTCCTGCCTTGCATATATATTTGAGGTAACATACACCTTTACTCCCCGACTGTGGGCATAAGATACGGCCTGCGCCATTTCTTCACGGGAAAAATTCTTTGCGGGAGCTCTTAAGGAATAGCTCTCGCCTCCTATGTATACCGCATCTGCACCATATTCTACAGCCGTCCTAAAGACGTCTATATCAGAGGCAGGAAGCAGGAGTTCGGGTTTTTTCCTATCTTTCTTATCCATTATCTTTTTACCGAAACAGCCATACCGTCATCTATGGGAAAGACCTGGGTATCAAGCTCCTTATCCCCTGTTATGGCTCTCATATATTCTCTCATTCTCTTGTGAATGGTACGGTTTCTGCGCTCTAATGCATAGCGGGATTCCAATATATCCCCTTCCCGAAGCACATTGTCGCTAAAAAGGACGCCGCCCTTTGCTAGGACCCTTTTTACATCAGGAAGGAAATTAATGTATTGCCCCTTTGCGGCATCCATAAAAATAAAATCATATGAATCCGTAAGATCCGGCAACACCTTCCCGGCATCCCCGGGAGTAAATTTAATGCATTCTGCCGCCCCGGCTCTTTCTATATTTTCCTTAATCATATCAAAACGGCGCTCGTCCTTTTCGATAGTCGTAATATGCATATCAGGCGCACCGTACTGCCGCATATAAATAGCGGAAAACCCCGCTCCTGTGCCTATTTCAAGCACATTTCGGGGACTTTTAAGATTAAGGATAAGCCGAAGCATTCTTCTTACGTTTGCTCTTATGATGGGAATCCCCTCATTAAGCGCCGCTTCCTCAATATCCCGCAGATATCCGGGCATATCATCACAAAGGGAATCCATATATGTTTCAAATCGCGCAGGGTCCACTTATGTATCTCCTTCGCTATCCGAGGCGTCTCCCGAAGCATCATCCCCCACCTCAAGTATCTCTATTATCTCTTCTGCCGTCATGGATGAATTAAGAGAATATGTCCCCGGAAGCAGCGACTTTCCGGACTGGGTAAAAAGCTTTGCCTGCACGGTAAAGACAAAGGCACTCTTTACCAGACCTTCATCCTCAAGGCGCTTTCCTATCTCATAGGTATTCATATCTGAATCTATACGCACTACCACGCCCACACTGCTGCTTTCCGACACAGGCTCATCCGCAAAGACGTCATACATAACCCGATATCCCGTAGCACAAAGGGCAACGAAAATCAGGATGCAAACCAGAATAAGAATAATCCTGAATGTTCTCTTTAGTTTTCTGTTTTTGCGGGACATAAATAAGTCTCTTTAAACCTCCATGATGATAGGTAATATAAGGGGGCGCCGCTTTGTCTTTTTCCAGACAAATTCGCTTAAGGCTTCCCGGATAGCGGTTTTTATCTTGCCCCAATCCCTGATATTCTTATCGACACATTCGTCAACAGCCTTATTTAATATGGCCGTCGCCTCATCCATAAGGCTTTCGGATTCCCGGACATATACAAAGCCCCGGCTTACCATATCGGGACCTGCAAGCACCTGTCCCGTACCCTTTTCCATGGTAAGAACGACGATGATAATACCGTCTTCCGCCAGATGCTGCCTGTCGCGAAGCACGATATTTCCCACATCTCCTATGCCAAGGCCGTCGATAAAGATATTGCCTACCTGGACATGACCGTTTATGCGGGCGCTGTTTGGCGTAAGCTCAAGCACATCTCCGGATTTCATGATAAATATATCATCCTTATCCCAGCCAAGCTCACGGCATATCTGGGAATGAGCCACCAGATGCTTATACTCCCCGTGGACGGGAATGCAATATTTCGGGCGCACCAGAGAATATATAAGCTTTATATCTTCCCTGCAGGCATGTCCCGATACATGGGTATCCTGGAAAATAACCTCGGCACCTTTGCTGTAAAGCTCGTTAATTATCCTGGTAACGGACTTTTCGTTACCGGGAATGGGATGTGAGCTGAATACAACAAGGTCTCCCGGCTTTATGGATATTTTCTTATGCGTATTAAAGGCTATCCTTGAAAGAGCAGCCATAGATTCTCCCTGGGAGCCCGTAGTTATAAGCACTGTCTTTTCATCCGGGAAATTCTTTATCTGGTCGAGCTCTACCAAAGTATGCTCCGGCACAGTCAGATACCCAAGCTCTGAAGCTATACGGATAAATGTAACCATACTGCGGCCTTCCACGGCGACTTTGCGGCCGTGATTATAAGCTGTGTTTATAATCTGCTGCACCCTGTCCACATTTGAGGCAAAGGTCGCTACTATAATCCTGGACTTTGTATGCTCCGTAAATATGGAATCCAGAACCTTGCCCACGGATTTTTCCGACTGGGTAAAGCCGGGATTTTCGGCATTGGTGGAGTCGCACATAACAGCGAGGACGCCCTTCTTACCGATCTCGCCAAATCGCTGCAAATCTATGGGGTCTCCGTATACCGGCGTATAATCCACCTTGAAATCTCCGGTATGAACTATGGTTCCCACAGGAGTATATATGGCAAACGCCGCCGCATCCTGAATCGAGTGATTCGTCTTTATAAATTCCACCCTGAAGCATCCGCAATTAATGGACTGACCGAAGGAAACCACCTTGCGGCGGACTTTCTTATCCAGGTCATGCTCTATCAATTTGTTTTCAATCAAAGCATCCGTAAGCTTCGTAGAATAAATGGGCACATTAATCTCACGGATAACATAGGGAATAGCTCCTATGTGATCCTCATGTCCGTGAGTTATAAAAAATGCCTTTACTTTGTCGATATTGTTTAACAGATATGTAATATCCGGAACCACCAGATCTATCCCGTACATATCGCTTTCGGGGAATGCCAAACCGCAATCCACCACAATAATACTGTCTTCGTATTCAAAGGCAGTCATGTTCATTCCGATCTGTTCAAGTCCGCCCAAAGGGATAATCTTAAGGCAGCTTTCTTTTTTCTTATGACTCAAAAGTAACCTCCGTATCTTCCAATAATTCCGTGAAAACTCTGGAAACGGCCTCCAATGTATCGTCGTCGTCCACGACACGGTAGTCCGTATCCTCGCCCTCTCCGGGGGAAACCGCCTCGAGGATCATAGCCATGGAATCTCCCTCCTCTTCTTCCGTAACCAGCAGGAATTCCCGCCCGTTCAATGAGGTTTTTTCCACTACGAAAAACGAATCCGATTCACCCGAAACAGGGTCTGTAAATTTTACACTTTCCATAATTATCCTTCTGATAATTTGCCCAAGGAAACGCTGATTAAATGAATTAATTAAAATTAATCAGCGTTTCCTTAAGTATTGTTCTAAAATTATACTTGCGGCAATCTTATCTATATATGATTTGCGCTCATAAGGCGCAATATTCATCTCATCTAAAATATCATCTGCGGCTGCGGTAGTGTATCTTTCATCTTCAAAATACACCGGAAGCTTCGTCCGGCGCTTTAAATCATCGGCAAATTGTCGCACCAAAAAGCACCTTTCGCCTTCGCTGCCGTCATCAAGAAGCGGCAGCCCTACCACTATCTCTCCTACGCCCTTTTCGTCGACGATTTCTTCTATCCTTGCGTATGTCCTCCGAAGCTTCGTCGCCCGCTCCCGAAAAATAGTCTCAAAGGGCTGTGCCGTCATGCCCAGCTCATCTGTCAAAGCAACACCTACGGTCTTATCGCCGTAGTCGAGCGCCATTATACGCATCAGCTGTTTCCTTCGGAATAATGTCTGTCGATATAATCCCTTAAAATTTCTTCTACTATCTCGTCTCTTTCAACCTTCATTATAAGGGATCTTGCGCCGTTGTGGCTGGTTATGTATGTAGGGTCTCCGCTCATTACATATCCCACTATCTGGCTTACGGGATTGTATCCCTTTTGGGTAAGGGCGCTGTAAACTTCACGCAAAACGTCGTCTACCTTAAGCTCCTGATCCTTATGAATCTGAAAAAACTGAGTATGATTTATATCGGCCATTATTGTCTCCTAAACCTGTAAACATTGAAAATCCAAATTTACACACTGCCCTGTATTTTACTATTATTGATATATAAAGTCAAATATACGGCAACTTTGAATCGGATTCTACTTTAACCGTTATATATTTCTTTTTAAGCATACGGCGGGCAGCACTGTTTGCGGCTTTTAAGGTAAGCTTTGCCCCGGTATCAGACTTAATCTTTATAACGGATTTTTTGCCCTTTTTAACCGTGGTTTTGCTTGCTTTAATAGCCGCTTTGGTCTTGGCAGACGAAGCAAATGCGACGGTCGCTGCCGCTCTCTCCGTCATTTACCAAAGATAACGTCGATACATCAAAGCTCTTTTCGCTAAAGCTATCGGGAGATGTCCCATTTACATAAGAGCTGTAGGATGCTGTGCCCGGATTCTGCAAAGCAGTGAACATTTCTTCTTCCGAGGCGTTAAAAGTGCACAATTTACCATAGATTGTAAATCCCCACTGGGATATGGGAAGACTGGCTATAAAATCATAATCGAAACGCCGGTTCCAAAATACGCCTCTGCTCCGCCATCGTCAGTAAATCCGCCAAGCTCATTTGCTATACCGGCGCCTCTGCTGTATCCCGCTGTCCACACCTTGAGCTTGCCGCCTGCACAGAAAGCAGCGCAAGATTCACATTGTCCGCATAGGCGGATTTCCAAAAATATGCATCCGAGTAATTAAAGGTATCTTCCACCTGGGAATTATTTGAGGAATAAGCTGAAAATGAATATTTTCCCCGTGAGGTATTGGGATAAATAACCGAAATGTCCGAAGCGTAAGATGCGACAGGAAAACTTCCCGCCGCCATAACCGCCACAAGAATAAGGCTGACAAATTTTTTCATATTTCTTTCAAGTAAAGCTTTCATAGACGCCCCGCATGTAAACGCATAATATACTGCGTCAACACTCCGTTAAAATTATATCAAGCCGAATCATCCTTTACAATCGAAAATCATATAATTTATTGCCCGGATTGACAAATTGCCTTAAAATAAGTATCGGAAAATTTATGAAAAGGTAAAGGTCAAATGAGAAAAAATATTGTAATCATAGGAACAGGCGGCACCATAGCGGGAATCCAGGATAACCCGGAAAGAGCCGAGGGCTACACAAGCGGCGCATTAAATGCGGCGGATTTAGTAAAATCCATACAGGAAACAGAAAAGCTGTCCGAAACGGCCGATATTAAGACCGAAGAATTCTGTAATATCGACAGCTGCGCCATGACGCCGGATATATGGCTTTCGCTCTCCCTGAAAACAGAAGCATTCTTAAAGGATGAAAGCACCGGCGGCATCGTAATAACCCACGGCACGGACACTATGGAAGAGACAGCTTTTTTCCTCGCTCTTACAGTGGCACGGGAATGCGAAAGGCAAAAAAAGTCCGTTATATTAACAGGCGCCATGCATCCCGCGACAGCTAAAGATGCGGACGGTCCCAAAAACCTTATTAAAGCCATAGAGCTTGCATCATCAACGGATACCGTACCCGGAGTTCATGTGGTAATGAATGGGCAAATATACAATCCGTTACGGCTTGTAAAAACAAACCCCCATGACATAGATGCGTTTTCGGAGGCAGTAGGAGCCCCTGACCCCTGCCCCTGTTTTGACCTGCGGAAGATAACCACCCTTCCTTCCGTCGAAATCCTGGATATGTATCCCGGCGCAGACCTAAGACTGCTTAAATACGTCCTTGAAGAAGTAAAACCCGCAGGTATCGTTCTTTCCGCCCCGGGGAACGGAACCCTTACCGATAAAACCGTGCAAACCATCCGGGAAAGCTCATATAAAGGCATTATATTCCGCGCTTCAAGGACAGGTCGGGGACCTGTAACAGACGCACTTTTCGATGATAAAAACATCAGCAAAAAGCCTGCAAATCTCCTTTGCGCCGGAGATATGACTCCCCAAAAGGTCCGGGTGCTTTTAATGCTGCTACTCGCCTCGGGAGAATTTTCCAAAAACAATTGAAACCTCACGGCTGTTGTGATAATATTTTGTCATATCAAGCGGAAGGCATTAAGCCGCAAAAGAAAGGAGAATAAGACTATGATTTTTTATGAATGTCCAAAATGCGGAAACATGATTTCTTACCTTAAGAAGGGCTCCTGTGACGCCACCTGCTGCGGAGAACCCATGAAGGAAATCGTTCCCGGCACCACGGATGCAGCTGCCGAAAAGCACGTACCCGTAGTAGAAAAGAACGGCGACGTTATCACCGTATCCGTAGGCTCCGCAGAGCATCCCATGCTTGAAGAACACTATATCGAATGGATTGCCATAACCACAAAGCAAGGCGCCCAGAGAAAGATATTAAAGGCAGGCGACGCTCCGAAGGCTGTGTTCACCCTTTGTGACGGCGATGAATTCAAAGAAGCCTTCGCATATTGCAACCTGCACAAGCTCTGGAAATCATGATGGTGCAAATGCAGTTTTAAGCATCTGCTCCATGCGAATAACAAATGTATGATGTGCCCGTATCGTCTCATAGCCGGTGCGGGCTATTTCTTTGCGTTCTTTTTCATGGGAAAGGTAGTATTCCGCAAGACTTTCTATTTCCTCTTTGCTGCCGTAACTTACAAGGTCTCTTCCGGATTCAAACAAATCTCCAAGGTCTTCCTGATAATTCGTAAGAAGAAATCCGCCGCAGGAAAGTACGTCAAAAACCCGGAATGATACGCCGGTTCGTATGGCTCTTGTGGGAAGATTTAAATTTATTTTGCTTTGGTTAAATATAACGGGCATCTCCTCCAGGCTTTTTGCCAGCCCCCGGTTGCGGACGCCCTTTATTTCCCGGGTGTCAGAAGCAGTATAAATATCAAGCTTATCACCGAGCATAGCTGCGATATGAATCCTTTCTCTTGCTGTTATGGCGTTCCCCAGGAAAAACTGGGAAAGAAGCACCTTATTTGTCAGATAATCCGTATCATGAAGCGTGGAAAATCCCGGGCGGAAATTATCGCATAAGGACGCAAATTCATCCGCCGTTTCATCCGTTATCACTTCATCGGGCAGATAATATCCGTATATAAGCTCCTGGGAAGCCATAAGCCCGTCCATAAATCCCAAAAGCTCCGGGCGGACCTTTGATTTATTAAGCTTATCGTAAGGGGATTTTTCCAAATACAAAGAGCCCACAAAGGCGATATCATGGGAAAAATTTTCCCTTTGGGAAGATGAAGCCGCCCCAATCGCTTTATCCCTCTGATCCGGATTTGCGGCAAGGGGAAGATAAAAAGCACCGGCAGGATTAAGAGCCCTTACTTCTTCGTATTGTGCCCTGTCAAAGAGAAATATCTTATTGCAGGAATTCCTTACGGACAGGGTATAAAGCTCAAGCACCGGGCTGTCCACGGTCCAGGAAAGATACGGAATATTAAATATGCGGCATACTTCAGAAAGCGCAGGAAAAAAATTTACGGAAAAAACAAAATCACAGGGCTCATTCTGGAGACCTTTACTTACAATCTTCACGACTTCCGCCGGAACAAGGTCTTTCCTTTTAAGCTCCGCTATCTCCTGCTTTACCGAAAGCCCCAGCTTCTCAAAGGCCTCTAGTATGTCCGGCTCGCAGACGCTGCCGTATCTGTAAAAATACACCTTCATACTTCTCATCTCCCGTATCCCGGAAAAACTTTTTCAAGCATTTTTCCAAGCTGTCCCTCATATGAAAAGGCTTTTTTAACCTTTTCATATCCGGCTTTGGCTATGCTTTTTCTCTTATCATCCTTGTTTACATAATACAGGCACTTTTCCGTCGCCGTCTCCACGCTGTCATAAATCTCAATCTCTTCTCCGTGAACAAAATATTCCATAAGCTCTTCTTTAACGTCCGACAGAAGGAATCCGCCCGCTCCCATTATATCAAGGGCTCTTAAAGGGATTCCTGTCCTTATCATACGCAATGAAGAATTGATGTTTACTTTTGTGGATTTAAAGAAGGCCGGCATTTGAGTCTCATATTCAAGGCTCGGCAATATGTTTAGATCCGGCATAACCTCCCGGAGACGCTCCGGCATATCAAAGGTCGCAAACGTAGTAGCCACCCTTTTTGAAAGCACGCCAAGGAGCATGACTCTGTCCTGATACGCAAGATAAGACCCGAGAGAATAGGCAAACTGCCTTCTTGTAATATCCCCGGCTCCGGATTTTATAAGGGCATTACGAACCTGCTCAAGCCGCTCATCCGTTATAAGCTCGTCAGCAAAATAATATCCGAATATTTTAAGCTGGGATTTTATGACGCCGTTCCAAAAGCCCTGCGCATTTTTATCAAGCCTGGCATGAATCTGCGGAAATGTAGACTCATAAATATTACCCATATACGAAACATCATATTCCGGCTCTGACGGCGCTATTACCCTGTCCCAAAGATTCGTATCCGTCGCAAGAGGCATATGAAACACCCGGCTTATCCCCCGTTTATTGTAGGCATCGCATTCTCCCCTGTCGAAAAGGAATATAAAATTCGTATCATATTCCATATCATCGTCGGATTTTAAATTCATGGGGCTGTCATAAACCCAGGACACATAAGGAATAGAAAGCTCATGTGCCGCCCGGGCTACAAGAGGCCAGAAATTCACCGTAAAGACAATATCATACCTCCCGGCGGCATTGGAATATAGCTTATCGCTCAAATCATCATCCTTATAATAATCCTTGGGGGTATAATATTTCTTTACCGTCACATCATGTCCCATGCGAATAAGGGCGCGACGGGAGCTCTCCTGTGTATAGCTTTCAAACATTTCGCAGATAAGTATTTTCATGGTGGCATTATACTATATCTAATGGGAATTGCAAAGGAATAGCGATTTGCCTTTTATATCAAATACCTTTTTATCATGTTCTCGGCTCTCTTTATATCCAGAGACTGCTTTTCGGTCTCCATGGTGTACAGAAAATTTTCTCCCGGATAAAATCCTATATCCTCATAATTGCGAAGCTTCTCCCAATTGTCCTTTGCATACCCCTCTTTTGCAAGCAGCCCGAAATGCTCCCAAAAATATGTTTTCCTTTTTCTAACATTAAGCAACACAAAGTCAGGGCAGGCATGGGTTCCATCTTTTAATTTTACATGCGGCTCGCAATTGTAAGGTATATCATACTGATAAAACATATCCGCCAAAATTTTCTCCGACTTTGAACGAACCACTTCTCCCTTTTTTGTGGGATATTGTTGATTCTTAGGATATGAATTTTGATTACCCGGGTATTTTTTTATCCAACGGGCGATATATTCTTCATCAGTCATGATAACCGGGGTAACCAAATCTTTTCTGCCATCACCGAGTCTCTCATAAACTCCGCTGATTGCCTTCAAATCATACTTTCCCAGAAATTTCTTAATACGATTCCGCATGATAAGTAATTCCCCATAGACTCTTTCATAGTAGTCCTGCTGGAGAATTCTGCGCACATTATCCATATCCCTTTTCTTTACATACCTACGTTTTCCGCCGTTTTCCACCAAATAGTATTGATATACCTCACCTTTTTTACACACACATACCTGCTGATTTTTTGTCAATTTTTCTCTATTGAGAGATTTTTCGACAAATTCAATCAACTTGTCAAGTTCAGCTACCTGATTTTTTAATTCTTCCTGGTAATCTATCATGTTTCCCCCTTTCATCATGATACATTTTTGCTGCACTACCTGCAAAAATCAGCTTTTTCCTTTTTCACATGTATTGCCTGCCTGCGTACTACCTGCAAAAATCAACCTTCTACTTTTTTACATGTATTGTTCCTCCTTCCCATACCTGCAAAAACGACTTTTTCCTTTTTTAACATGTATTGCCTGCCTGCGTACTACCTGCAAAAATCAACTTTCTACTTTTTTACATGTATTGT
>CAJOQM010000116.1 GCA_905236845.1 uncultured Lachnospiraceae bacterium
AAAATCATAGATTCTTCCCTGAAAAGAGGCTTATTTTTTCTTACATTTTCCCCAAAAATTTACATCTGTAAGAAAACGTTCAAAAATCCCTGACAGGAGAAGAACCGTACATAAAAAGGGCGCAGGATAATTCCCTCGCCCGGGTTGTAATGTATCTAAAATTAGGGTTGTGACACTAGAACCGTCCCCATGTCACTGTGTCAGTCCCCACTTTTGTTCAGTTTAATTTTATTCAAAAAGTTTTGAATAATATCTGTTTGAATATAATATAGCACTCACCGGTCATTTTTTCAAGAGAAAATAAAATTGAAGTTAGGGCTTGAAAAATGGGCCAGGCGTATAACCTGACCCGAGGTGAAGAGAAAGAGGTAGTTAGTTGATGGGTGGGTCGTCTTGTATCAGCTCAAAATAGATAATGAACGCTGCACTGGATCTAGTTAGTTTTTCCTTTTTGTATTTGATGAGATACAGATCCCTGACTTCTGTATCGTAGTCTGGGTTATTCCATAACTAAATGACCAGTTCTTTGATCCGATGCATTAGCCAGCTTAGAGCAGCAATCTTTTTGGGTTTTTTTAGTTTAGGTGCCGAAGTGTTTTCTTTGCCGTATAAAGCGGTCAAGGTTTTTATAACCTGTTTTCGAGTGATTTTCTTATTCGGTTTAAATTTTTTACCCTTGATCCAGTACCAACCTCCATGTTTATAGATTTCATTAATACTATCTATATGTACAAAATTTAGCTGGTCGTCGTTGCTATTCCAATATTCCACTAGGTCGGTAAAACGTTTTTGAGCTTTGTTCTTGGCCCACACTGAATCTGTTGGAGCTATCATAAAAGAGGTAAACCCAATCGCTAACACCATCAATAAACTTATTAATCTCTTCGTTATCTTCCCTTTCTTCATAGGAAGACACCCCCTTTCTTGCCCTCTTTTGAGGGATGCTAACAAATTATGTTTACAGCTAAAACCGCCACCCACAGCGCTGCCCAAACAGCACCATAGATGGCGATTATATCCTTAAATATTCTGTTATTCCATGCGTCAGCGCATACTATCCCCGGCTGGCTGGCTGGCTGAGAGATTGTCCGCTATGCACATCTGCATGTCAATACCCCTCCGAAAAGTTCTACACAGACCGCATTTTATCACATTTATCTGACATTTTCAACTTATTCTCCACATCTTAACTCATAATATTGAGCCGGTTTCTGATGAAATCCTGATTTTTGCATTTTCGTCAGAAAAACAATCGTCACTTCCTCGCCCGACGGTCGATTCATTCTGATTTTTTCCGTGTTTTCTCGATTTCGCCAGAATCACGCCGACAAATGAAAACTTCATTTTGGAAAAGTCCGTATATGGTTATCAGGGTATTATCCACCTTGAAATAGTCGCTGTAAAATTTTATTTCACACACTCCATGCTGCGCTTTTGCTCTGCAGCCGGCTCATGCGGGAGAATATCCCTTCTTCTTTTTTAAGAAGCTCTCCGGGGCTTCCCTCTTCTGCCACATGTCCGTTTTCAAGCACTATAATCTTGTCTGCGTTCATGACTGTGCGCATCCTATGGGCTATGACAAGCACTGTCTTTCCGCGAAGGAGCCTTGACAATGCGCCCTGCACCTTTGTCTCGTTTTCCACATCAAGGGACGCTGTCGCCTCATCAAAAAGGATGATGGGAGCATCTTTCAAAAGCGCCCTGGCTATGGAAATGCGCTGCCTCTCGCCGCCGGATAGCTTCGCCCCGTTTTCGCCTATGGGAGTATCGTACCCTTGCGGGAGCTTTTCTACGAACTCATCACAGTTTGCAGCCTTTGCGGCAGCCCTCACCTCTTCGTCTGTGGCTCCGTGCTTTCCCAGTCGGATGTTTTCCATCACAGTATCATCAAAAAGCACCACATCCTGGAACACCATGGCGTAATCCGTAAGAAGCACCTCAGGATCCACCCCGGATATATCCACGCCTCCTACCTTTATGGATCCGCCATCTATGTCGTAAAGCCTTGCAGCAAGCCTTGCGCAGGTGCTTTTTCCCGAGCCGGAAGCTCCAACAAGAGCCGTCACCTGCCCTTCCTTTGCGGTAAAGCTTACCCCTGATATAACTTCGCTATCATCATAGGCAAATACCACATCCTCAAAGACGATATCGTGCCCATCGGGCGTAAATGTCTCCGCTCCCCCTGCAATTTTTGCATCCTTTATTTCCATAAGCCTTGAGGCAGATACCTGAGACATAAACATCTCTGCTATCAGCGCAAGAGCCTGGTCAAAGGGCGCATATATGCGGGTTATGGCAAGAAGAAACATAAAAAGCATCATAAAATCTATCTGCCCCGACAATATAAGACTCGCTCCCGCCAATATGGTGGTCGCCACCCCGAGCCTCATTATGATGCTTGCGGCATTTACAAATATTCCCGTGGAAAGCTCATTTTTTATCGTGGATTTTTCATAGCTGTCTATCTTTTCATCAAGTCTTTCTATAAACACCTCTTCTTTATTCGTGGCACGTATCTCCCGAATATTCTCCAAGGTCTCCTGAATGCCGTCAGATACCCGTATCCCGGCTTCCTTGGTAAGGGCAGACTGTCTTTGTGACATCTTTCTCGAACCGAATAAAAGCGCAAATGCCACAGGCACTCCCCAAAGGCACGCTATCGCCATCCTCCAGTTATACACCAGCATGGCGACGCCTATTATCGCTGTGGAAATATAGGATCCGTACAGATACCCCAGACAATGCGACCACACATGCTCGAGCCTGGTCACATCTCCCATGAGAGTCTCCGTAAGGTCCGCCAGATCTCTTTTTGCAAAATAGCTAAGGGGGAGCTTTCTCATACGCTCTGCGAGAGATATACGGGTATCCTTTATCTCTCCGTAAACCACACCATAGGTGTATTTATACTGCTGCAGATGCGTAATTAAAGAAAGCACCACAAAGGCGATAACGATCCCTCCAAAGAGCATCCCCGGCAGAGCAGCGCCGTCTGTCAGGGTCTCCATATAGCCTTTCATCATCAGGTACAGTATACCCATGCCGCCCATTACCACCATATTCACTATAACAGTCCACAGCATGGCAAGCTTTGTATTTCTAACCCCGTTATCAGTAAGGGCGTATTTCCTCTTTAAATTCTCTCCAAACATCTATGCCACCCCCTTTTCGGAATCGCTTTCTCCTATGCGCCAATCTACAGCCTTGTTGTAGTCCTCCCACATCCGGGAGTACAATCCACCCGATGCTGCCAGCTCATCGTGAGCACCTCTTTCTGCGACACTTCCCTTTTCGAGCACGATGATCTCATCCGCTCCTACCACGGTGCTAAGCCTGTGGGCTATCATAATAACGGTGCGATCCTTTGTAAGAGCACCCAAAGCCTGTTGGATCAAAGCCTCGTTCTCGGGATCCGCAAAGGCTGTCGCCTCATCCAGAACTATGATGGGTGCGTCCTTTAATATAGCTCTTGCAAGAGCTATCCTTTGCTGTTCACCTCCGGACAGATATGTGCCTTTAGTCCCTATCACGGTATCTATCCCGTCAGGCAGATTTTCTATAATATCGGTGCAGGAAGCCGCACGAAGAGCTTCCATGACTTCATCCCTGGTAGCCTCCGGCCTTGCAGCCTTCACATTTTCCAGAATGGATGCCTTAAACAGCCGGCTGTTTTGAAATACAAAAGCCACCTGTTCCATAAGGACATGCGGGTCGATATTTCTTACATCCACGCCTCCTACCTTGACAGCACCCTCTGTCACATCCCAGAATCTGGGAATGAGGCTGGCAGCCGTGGTCTTGCCTCCTCCGGATGGTCCCACCAAAGCAATGGTACTGCCGGATTCTGCACTGAAAGAAACGTCGGATAAAGCCTTTTCGCTTGCCCCATCATATATAAAGCTTACATTCTCAAACTCAACGCTGTTATCCTTTGGGCGTTCAGGATGCTCCGGCATCTTTAATACCGGCGCATCCAGCACCGTATTCATGCGCTCTACTGCGTTTCCCGCCAGCATTATCCCGCTGGCCGCAAACATTATTCTGGCAAGTGCTGTGGAAATGATTGCGGAAAACACAGCATAAAAAGCAAAATTTGTAACAAAAGTTGCAATATTTCCGGAGGCCAAGGCTCCCGGAGCCAAAAAGATTGCTACCGGCACCAGGAATATAAAGGCGCCTTCGGTAAATGTCAGGTTTACGGACTGGGGAGTTCTGCACACGCCATCGGTGTATTCCTCCGCTTTTTTGCTGTATTCTTCTATGGATTCCTTAAATGCCCTGAAAGAATACACAGTCTGCTGAAACACCTTTACCACGGGAATCCCCCGGACATATTCAGTGCCCGCCTTGCTCACCACATCCTGGGCACTCTGGTATTCCATCATCATCTTTGCATTCTTTCCACCCATCATGCTGAACATGGCGGCGATAGATACCACAGCCGCAAGGAAGCACGCAGCCCCCATCCTCCAGTCAAAGGCAAACATCAAAACCAGCATGGCTATGAACATAGTGATGGTTCCTACTATGTCCGCCAGATTATGCGCCATGAGCGTCTCCGTCTCGGAAGCCGCCCCGTCCAGACGATTCCGCAAATATCCCGATGCGTTTGAATCAAAAAAGCCAAGGGGAGTCTTCATAAGATGCCTCATCCCCGCCTTCCGGATGTTTGACGCCGTGCGAAACGCAGCAAGATGCGTGCACATAAGCGCAGCAAAATAAATGACTATTCCTCCAAACGCAAAGCCAAAAGCCATCCATCCGTAGCCTGCAATATCAGCCGCCTCGCTCCAATCAGGCGCAACCGCTATCAGGCTTTTTATCGCCAGCCATATACATATATAGGGGAGCATCCCCATTACCATAGCTACAGCCGACAGAAAAAGCCCAAGAAAAGTCAGAGCCTTGTGTCTGCCTGCGTAGTCCAGCAAAAAGGCAACATTTCCCTTTTTCTTTTGTTTCTTTTCTTCCATTACTTCTTATATCCTCCTGTGAAACTTTTATTCTGCCTGAAGACCGAGTATACCCGTAAGTCCGTGCCGGAAAAAATCAAATATCGTATGGATAAATTTTTCCGCTTCACTTCTTTTAAAATCATGCGCCACCACTTCCATTATGCCGGAAATATACGCATGGCAAATCATGTGAAGCTCCTTATCTGAAGGAAGCTCTTCCGATATCATATTTTTTTCCTTTGCCATCTCAAAAGCCTTCCAGGTATATTCGGTCTCAAGACAGACAAAATCATGCAGAAAATCACTGTATTTCGTGCCATCAGCGCATTTTAAAAGGAGCTTCAGCCTGTCGAAATGCCTGTAAATAAAATCTGTTACGGCATCCGCATCCATTATCTTCCACAGCCCCTCTGTCCCGAGAGCATCCAATAGCTCCCCGCATCTTTCCTCCGATGTCTCAAAGAGCATATGAAGCTCATCCACGGCAGGAGAAACCAGGTACGAAAACAGATCCTCTTTCCCGGAAAAATGACGGTAAAACGAACCTGTGGTAACTCCTGCAGCTGCGCAAAGATCTCTTAGATTCGTCCTTTCATATCCGTTATCCAAAAACATCTTCCGGCCTTTTTCTATGATCTTTGCATGTGTATCATCGTATGTGCCTTTGGGCATTTTAGTACGGCTCCTTTCATGTATTTTACCGGCGTTGTACTGTGCCTGCTATAGTAAAAGATAACTTTGTTCGCTAACAATGTTATCTATACTATCAAAAAAGAGGGCGGATGTCCACCCTCTTTTTCAAATTAAGCCGTTTTTTATAAATCAACCATCCGACTCGGCTATTTTTTTTGCCACTTTTTGGACTTTAGAGCTAATGTCATTATTAAAGAAACTGCCTTCTATCTTTGTATCATTTCTGCCTTTTATCTGGCTGTTCTTCAAGCCCTTTTCAACTTTTATCTTTTCATCTGTCTTTACCAGATTCCGGATATAAGCCCTCGTCTCCGATTCGTGGTGGTGCCGCGCTCCGGAATTCCGATAGCGGAAATACTGTACAAAGAAGAACACAAAGCCTGCCACCAGAATAATGGGGTAGCCCAGACCGTCATCGTCTCTTTGTCCCCACCAGGTAAATATCCACACAATCAGCGCAAGCACTTCAATTATCGCCGATATAGCTCCAAGCCTGAAATAGTTTATGGGGATACTTCCGCAGATTTCCTTTGTGCGGGCATTTATCGCCACATAATGCAGGAGGTCTTTTCCCTTCTGGTAGTAGCTGTAGAGCCATACGGGAAGATATGCGGATTTCCACTTTTCGCCCTTTATCTCTATGCTCTCAGACTCCCAGCGTGCACCTCTGTCGTAGTATTCCATGGAGTCATTGGTCTTGTTTCTGGCCACATCCTTTATCTGGTTGTGCACCATAGTCTGCAGCTGGGAAATGTCCAGATCCCTCTTTTCGGAGTTGCAGCCGCGCAGGTAATTGCTGTCGAATTCCACGCAGTTTTCGGTGTCAAAGGGAAGGATGGAATTTATGATGTTGTTGGTCTTTTTAGACGCAGTGTCCAGCTTATCCGCAGAAGACTCGACGATCAGGTCGTCTATGCCCACGTCAAGCTTCCTGGAAACCTCCCAAAGCTCCGCATCATACCTGGTCTCCTCGTCGTCATCGCCGACCTTTACCGTATAGCTTCGAAGCTCGTGCTCTGCCTTGCCCTCGAATTCCGCATGAGTATTGGCGTCCACCACCATATACGGCATAAATACGCCGGTGATGTTCTCCTTTGAAAACTCCCTCTTAAACACGGGATGGGCGAAGAATTTGTGCTTGTCGATATATTCTCCCAGCATCTTTTCCGCTTCGTCCTTCGGAACGGAGAAGGGCAGAATCATATCGGGTACAGCGCCGTTTTCAAGCTTTGAATTTATGCTTAAAGTCTCTCTGCACCAGTGGCACCTGGCCTGGGTGGTCTCATCCACATTTATAACGACCTCTGCCCCGCAGCTTTCGCATCGAAGCGTCACCAGAGAGGCTGCGTTTTTGTCAATGTCTCCTGCACCCTCATAGACGTTCATGCCTTCCAGGGCAAAAATATCATCCTCCGTATCCACATTGTTTGATACTGCGGGAAATTCCTCCCGGCAGAAAGAGCATACCAGCATCCCCGTCTTAATCGAAGGCTTAATGTCCGTGCTGCCGCAGGCAGGGCACTGAACCTGTCCTCCGAGATCGGGGTTTACCGCCTCTTCAGGAGATATATTGTCAAGATTCATATTTTCATCCATATATCACTCCTTACATATTACCCAGTACTTCTGCCTTCTTTGCGTCATATTCAGCCTGAGTTATAAGTCCTGCATCAAGCATCTGCTTCATCTCGCCCAAAACCTCCATGGGAGTCTTTGCCTTTTGGGGATTAAGTTCAGCCATCTTTGCATCATACTCAGCCTGTGTGATTAGTCCCGCATCAAGCATCTGCTTTATCTGTGCTATCTGATCGGCATTATTCGAAGCTCCTGCCTGGGGCTGTGCCGCCTGCTGGGGCTGCGCCTGCTGATTGTTGAAATTAAGCACATTTGCACCGACTCCGGGCTGGGATGTATTAGGCTGCTGCATCATATTTCCTGCCTGCCCCTGCATCACACCCATGCCCATGCCCATCATGGCCATGTTTCCGCCGCCGCCGGTTTCGCCTGCAGACTGGATGCCCTTTGCCATAGCCATCTGGGAGAATACATTCGCCCTGTTTCCCGCCATGGAATCGGCCTCTGCTGCCTGCTGCACCTGCTCCCTAGTTTTGTCATCATAATCCAGAGATACCAAAGCCGCCTTCACCACAGCTATACCTCTGTCTTCTCTCCATCTAAACTCGCTGTTTATAGCTTCGGAAAGGCTCTTCGCAAAGCCCATCTGGTCGCCCTGAAGCTTGGTTATCCTGCTTCCGGAATTTGTATACTGGGAGAAAGCCGCAGACAGGCACTCTGTGATCTCGTTATGTAGCTGGGTGCCTGCATCGTTATCCATATCGTCCAGGTCAAAAGCTCCTGCGCCGGGACGCAGATAGGTCACGGGTATGAATTTCGAAATAAAGAGATATGGGTCTTCCACTTTTATGGTAAGGGTACCCCTGCACCTGGCTCCCGCCTGGGCTCCAAGATACGCATCATCCCAGTAAATGGAATTCTTCGTGCCAAATTTAATATTGGGAATTTCCTTGAGGTTTACATAAAACAGAAGCTGCTCTGCACCCGGGCGTCCGCCGAATTTGAATCTTTCCCAGGCCTGTCCTACGACTGCCGATACGCCGCCGCCGGAAAATACGCTCTGCGAATCTGCAGCACTCGACGAAAAGGTAAATCCGCCGGGCTCCGAGGCGATGTTTGTAATCTGGCCGTCCTCTATGAGAACCATGCAGTATCCATCGGGAACGATTATCTTCGATCCTTCCGTAATCACATTATCCGAGCCCTTCGTGTTTGAACCCCTGCCGGCGTTCTGACCTTTCGGTATGCCGGGAACCACGGCGCATGTAGCAGTGGCATCAGCCGGCACATAAAAGTCTTTCCACTGGTCTGCAAATGTACCGCCCAGTGCGCCTGCAAAAGCTTTAATAAGTCCCATAATTCAATCCTCCTTACGTGCATTTTTATACAACAGTCAACATAATAGCATATTTTTGCAATTTTCGCATCACTCGAAAGAACTATATTTGAGTTGCGAAACTGCGAGATTCCCATTCACTTCTGATGGATTCGCAGTTTTTCCATTTCCGTCAGAAAATCCTTTTTTCGCCTGCGCAAAACAAAGAGGCCACCGATTACGGCAGCCCCTTTAATTTTATCCTCTCTTCACTTTCCCCTTGTATCCCGCTTTCTTAAGGATTTTCTTGAATTTCTTAAGCTCCTTTTTTGACATCTTCGAGGAAACCTTGATCGTCATCTTTTTCGTGTTTAGCTTGCCGAAGGCTCCCTTTTCCACGGTGATGGATTTCGTGATGTCTAGCTTTATGGTCTTCAGACTTTTTGCGCCGTTTGCGGTATTACCCGTAACTACCGGTGTTTTAGCATTCTGCCCGTAAGTCCAGTCAGATATGGCAACTGACGGTGAGATAACGGATTTAGACGTTAATGTAACAGTTATTACGATGTTATAATCGTTATAGTTATCTGATGTTACCGGAACTGTTATGGTCGCTGTTTTACCTGCTTTTGCCTCGTCATTTGTAAACGAAAAGCTCACTTTGCCTGTCGATGAATCATAACTCGGATTACCTGACAGAGTACCGTCTCCATCTGTCACAGTGATCGTTCCTACCTTTCCACCCGAAATAATCATGGTACTTATATCTACAACATTATTCTCACCATATTTCGCTGCGCCGGATGCAGTGACATCCGAACGAGTTGCCTTAGCTATAGTTACATATACGCCCTGTGGATCAACGCTGTTATGATTAGCATCCCCGATGACCCTGTACGATACGTAGTAGGTTCCGGCGCCCGTAGCAGTGGGGATGGATGTGGTATAAAGTGATTCGTCCGCAGGAGCGGTCGACGGTTTGTCCGGATCAACCTTCTCTGCATAATATTTCATCGTGCCACCCGTAGCACTCCCCGCCGCAACAAGCTCCTGTGCTAAGCCGGTGTAGGTAAGGCTGTCTATTGCTACGGGAGGAGTTGTAAGCGTCGCATCGGCTTTGTTTACTGTAAGTGTACCTGGCGAAAAAGTAATGGCGTAGTTGTCCGATGTGTAACCACCGGGAGTGATGGTATAACTTCCCACGTTGCCGTATTGCGAATAGTTGTATGTATAACCGAGCGTGCCGCTTAGTACGGCAACCGTCTCACTGCCCACAAATCCTGAGTAGGTCACCCCTGCATTAGCCGGTGCGTCGCCATAGGTTATGGACTTATCATTTGCCGCAACGGTCAGAGGTGCTTTTTCAATGGTAAATGTCTTATTTACCGTTCCGCCAAAATCTCCTGCGCCTGTAATTGTAGCAGTATATTCTCCGGCATTATGGGGTGTAACGGCTGCATTATTCTGCTCGTATTCCACTGTATAATCCGTATTCGCTGTAAGTGTAGTAGTACCAAGCTTTACAACTATAGCCTGATCACTGCCGTTATAGGTCAGGTTCTCAACGGTGATATTGCTATCAGTAAGCGGAGCACTGAATACCGCATTTATGGTCACGGAATCGTCCGGCATGGTAAAGGTGCGTGTGTTTCCCGTACCGGAGACATCTACCGTCGTACTGTCTGATTTGGTTACGGTCAGATCTGTCAGGGCAAAGCCACTGTTGGGCATACCGTTGATTGTCACTTCTTTGCCGACTGTAGCATATTTCGTACTATCGATCGTATAAATCTGGTCACTGGATATCGTACCCTTATTGTTTACGCTTAGTGTAACCTCGCGACGAGGTGCGACCTTTGAAGCATATCCGACCCATGATGTATTGCTTGCATAAGTGCTTTCCGATCCGGCCGGTACGCTGATCTCTCCATTGAATTTATAAGCCTGATCTCCACTATAGCTAAAAAACGGCTTCCATTGTTTATTACTAGACGAAATTGGGACTCCGCTATCATCAAGCAAATCAGGCGGCGTATTACCCAACATAATAACTCTTGTCAGATTCGTACAGTATGTAAACGCCAATTCGGTAATCGATGTCACACCGGCCGGGATCGTGACAGTTGCAAGGGCAGCACATGACTGGAATGCGCCCTCTTTGATCGAAGTAAGAGAATTCGGGAGCTGTACAGACGGAAGTACTTCGCACATCGAAAACGCATACTTATCTATCGTTGTAACAGCGTCACCGATCTGAAGCGTTGTAAGTGCTCTGCATTGTGCAAACGCATGGTCAGGAATGATCTCCAAGCCGTTACCTATGGTTACCGTTGCAAGGCTTAGGCAGTGGTTAAAAGTGTATTCCCCCATACTTGTTACGCTATCGGGAATACTTACGGATGTAAGAGAGGTCTCACAAAAAGCTCTCTCCCCAATACTAGAGCACGTACTGGTTCCGTCAAACGTAACCGAGGATAAGGAACTACAGAGATTAAATGCTCTTGATCCAATGCTTGTAACACTCGCCGGGATAACTATGGATGTAAGGGCATCGCAATCATAGAAAGCTTTATCCCCAATACTGCTGCATGTGCTTCCGTTTTCATAAACCGTCCATGTAACGCCGGTGCCACAGGTACCGCTGGAATTCGTCTCACTATCCGCATACGCCGTTACATCATACCCCGGCTCTCCCCCCCGATTCCGGAAAATCCGCCTGTAAAGGCCAGGGCTCCCGCCAGCGCTATCGCCGTTAATTTTTTAAACATACTCTTTATAACCTCCTGTACGAGCTTTAAAACTTACCCCCTCACTTTACCACATACACGGCAGATTTCAACATTTCTGGGACGAATGGATCTGAAAGTGGGACGAATGGCAAAAAAAGACCTCCCTGCCGGGAGGCCATTAACTCAGACGGAAAAATCCCCCGCCTCTTTAATCTTCACTTTCCAATAGTTCTATCACGCAATGGTGCTTCTTTTCAGCATCTTCCTTATCGTAGCTTATCCCCACCAGCAGGATTTCCTCATGATAATTCTTTAACACATCGGGGTAATGCCTCTCTCTTATCTGGTCAAGGGCTGTTTGGGCGGATTTATCCCACTTAAGCTCTATGATAAGCGCCGGATAGTCCGTGTTTTTCTTCGGCACAAAAACCACATCCGCATAGCCATTGCCTCCGGAAAGCTCCTCAAACTGCAGATAATAATCACGATAGGCGAAATATCCCAGCTTTATCACGGTGCGAAGGGACTGCTCCTTGTTATAATGGATAGGCGAGCACTCTCTGCGATGGATTTCTTCTATCGCAGCTGCCACGGCATCCGCATCCATATTTACCGTATCCTTTATAAGCTTATCGGATGCCATTATGCGCTTTAAGGTCTCCGGATTTTTGACCTTTCGTATGATCCGCGCAAACTCCCGCCGTATCTCCTCATTGGGGATCCTCACGCTCTCGCTTTCCTGATCATATGACAGATATCCGTAATGCACCATGATGGTGAGCACATCGTCCCTGGAAGCAAAGGATGTGGTATCATTCTGGAAATCCGCTGTTTCTACGCTTAAGGTTCTTCCCGCAATGAGGTCAGCCGCCGCATCGGAGAGTCCGTCGAAATCCATATTTATAAGGTCGAGAAGCCCCGTGGCAGATGAGGACATCTGCCAGTAGGATTTAAATTCCCTCTTCCTTATGGCATACATAACTGAATTCGGATTATATACAGACTTTACATTCTTAAAGGAATATCCGTCATACCAGCGTTTCATTTCATCAAAGCTTAAGTTTTCTTCCTCGCAGAGTCTTTGCACCTCATCCTCATTAAACCCGAAATAAGGCTCAAATTCACCCGGATCTAGCATGGTATATTCACGGAATTCCGATATAGCGGACTGTGATCCGTCTTTTTTGATGGGCAATATCCCCGTCATATAGGCTGCAGCGAAGACCTTGTCCGTATTGCCGCTGTTTTTAAATAGAGAGCGCAGAAACTCAAGATATTCATACTGAATCTCTCTGTTGCTGTGCCTGTCTCTTATGGGCGCATCCCACTCGTCTATGATGGCGATAAACTGTGCATGACCTTTTCCGACAACCTCTGCCAGCATATCCACAAGGGTCTTTTGCTCTTTTGCATCCGGAAAAGTCTCTGTCAGCTCTTCAATAACCCTTTCACTTATAAATGAAACAGTATTTTCCAGACCGACAGACCCTATAAAGCTAGTGATATCCAGATATATCACATTATATTTATTAAGATGCTCCTCGTAATGCGGATCTTTCGCTATCTCAAGGTCATTGAAAAGATTACGGGAATCGCAGCTTTTATCATAATAGGCGCAGAGCATCTTTGCCGCATAAGACTTGCCAAAGCGCCTCGCCCGGCTGATGCAGCTTAATTTCTCTGCCTTTCCCAATGTCTCATTCACCACGGCGATAAGACCGCTCTTATCCACATATTTACCGGCTCTCGCCGATGTAAAGCCCGCATTCCCGGGGTTTAAATAGATTCCCATAATAAAAGCCCTCCATGCTTATTTTACACAACGGAGGGCTGTTTGGCAATATGGCGAAAGACTTTCTTATCCTCTCTTCACTTTTCCTTTGTAGCCCGCTTTCTTAAGGACTTTTTTAAATTTCTTGAGTTCCTTCTGGGACGAATGG
>CAJOQM010000117.1 GCA_905236845.1 uncultured Lachnospiraceae bacterium
AGCTTTGTTAATTGAAAAGAGTCACAGGGACAACACCCTGCCTCAAAGCAAATCTCATCCCCCGGCGGATTTTCGCCGGGGGATTTTATATGCCTCCCGGGGAGGCAAGGCGCCATTAGACAAATTGAAAATTCTCCTTTACAACTTTGCTTATTTGATATATTATATATTTTAGAAGGAGCGATTAATGTCGCTTTGTTTTCAACTAAAGCATGGCGCAAATCTTGCGCAGCGACGGATTCTTTAGTCGGTTCTGGCCGCTCGGGTCACTCATGCTTTTCCATAATGAATTGCAGGAGTGGTATGAACTGGCGACATATGTATTCCTGCCGGATTTTATAGTGTAAAGGGGGATTGCATATGCAAAATGAAGAAAAAGAGAAAGCTCGCCGAGACTGGCATAACGCTTTTGCCGGAGGGCTGGAGCTTTGCTTAAGGGGGTATCGCGAGGAATTGGATATTGAGCGCGAGCACCCTGTGATGAAGAAGTCTGCTATAATAGACATCGTTATCATTAAGAAGCATTCGGATGCAATAACGGATAACGATGTGGCGGGATTGTTCAAAAGGTATAACATTATAGAATACAAAAATCCCAATGACAGCCTTAATGAGGATGTGGTCTGGAAATGTATAGCCTATGCAGGTCTTTATAAGTCGATGACCGGCAGAGCCGGCGAGATACCGGTTGGTGAAATGACCATTATTATATTTAAGGATGGGCTGCCGAAAAAATTATTTGAAGATTATAAAGGAAGAGGTAAACGAATAGAAAACATATCCAACGGAATATACAGTATATCTGATGTTGTGGAAATACCGTTATATGTGGTTAATACCGCAGAGCTTCGAGGCGATGATTTTCTTGCAATGCGCATTTTGACCGGTCAGGCCGACGAGGTGGATGTAAGGGATTTCTTGAGCCGAGCCGAGAGATATTCGGAAAAATCGGACAAGCAGAACGCCGATGCAGTGCTTCAGGTAAGTGTTAACGCAAACAGAAAGTTGTATGACAGGATAAAAGGAGAGAATGATATGTGTGAAGCTTTGAAAGATTTGATGCATGACGAAATAGAGCAGTGGAAAAAGGAAGCCTGGGATACAGGCATGGAAGAAGGTCTGGCCAAGGGCATGGAAGAAGGCCGCGCAGAAGGCCGTGCAGAAGGCCGAGCAGAAGGCCGCGAAGAAGGCCGTGCAGAAGGCCGAGCAGAAGGCCGAGCAGAAGGTCGCGCAGAAGGCCGCATGGCTCTGCTGTATTCCTTAGCGACGGATGGTGTGATAACCGTGTCCGAAGCTGCAAAAAGAGCACAAATGAGCGAAGAAGAATTTTTGAAAATGATGAAGGAAAGTTGAAGATGAGTATCAAACTAAACGAAATGCAAAAAGAGGCTGTCCTTTGTACCGAGGGACCGCTTCTCATTTTGGCGGGAGCAGGCTCCGGAAAGACCAGGGTAATTACGGAGAGGGCGGCCTACCTGGTGGGGGAAAAGAATGTATCTCCCTGGAATATACTTGCCATTACCTTTACGAATAAGGCTGCGGCGGAGATGAAGGAACGTATCGAAAGGGCTGTGGGACAGGGGGCGGAAGCCATATGGGTTTCTACCTTTCATTCCATGTGCGTTCGCATTTTGCGAAGATACGGCGACAGACTGGGATATGGGAGCAGCTTTTCCATATATGATACGGATGATAGCCGGGCTCTTATGAGGCGCCTTATAAAAGAAAAAAACCTAAATCCCAAAGAGGTAAAGGAGCGTACCGTGCTTAACGCCATATCCCGGGCAAAGGACGAGCTGGTGAATCCCGCAGAATATAAGAGGCGGGCGGACGCAGCCGGGAATCCGGGGATGCTCACAAACGCAAGGCTTTATGAGGCGTATCAAAACGAGCTTAAGAAAAGTAATGCTATGGATTTTGACGACCTTATAAATCTTACGGTTGAGCTTTTTGCTTCGGATCCGGAGGTAAAGGAATATTACCAGGACAGATTCCGCTACATCATGGTGGATGAGTATCAGGATACGAATACGGCGCAGTTTCGGCTGGTGGAGTTTCTGGCCGGAAAATACAAGAACCTTTGCGTAGTGGGTGACGACGACCAGTCCATATACAAATTTCGCGGAGCGAATATCCGCAATATCCTGGATTTTGAGCTTTCTTATCCGGATGCGAGAGTTATACGCCTTGAAGAAAATTACCGCTCCACACCGGATATATTGAATGTGGCAAACGCTGTTATTGCAAACAACCGCTCCCGCAAGGGGAAGACCCTGTATACGGGAAATCCTGCCGGAGACAAGGTGAAATTTAACTGGTATCAGAATGCGGCGCAGGAGGCGGCGGAAGTAGCTTCTGATATAAGGCAGGGGCACGGATACGGAAAGAGCCTTTCGGACTACGCCGTGCTGTACCGCATGAATGCCCAGTCCCGCCTTTTTGAGGAGCGTCTGGTCTCTGCGAATATTCCTTACAGACTCGTGGGAGGGGTGAATTTCTATTCCCGCAAGGAGATAAAGGACTTTCTGGCCTATCTGAAGGCGGTGGAGAATCCGTCGGATGATATGGCTCTGACCCGCATCATAAATGTGCCCAAGCGGGGAATCGGCGCAACGACCGTAGATAATGTGAGCATGTTTGCGTCGGCTTTCGGCATCAGTTTTTATGAAGCGCTGCAGCGGGCGGATGAAATATCCGGCATAAAGGCTGCCGCCGCAAAGAAGCTTAAAGATTTTGTTGGATTAATCGAGGAGTTTGGCAAGGCTTCCATAGGTGGCAGTGTATATGACGTTCTTGAAAAAATATCTGCGGATACGGGATATGTAGAGGAGCTTAAGGCGGAGCGTACCGACGAGGCTGCGGCGCGTCTTGAAAATATAGACGAGCTTTTTTCCAAAGCAAAGGACTACGACGATGGAGATGTTCCCGAAGGCAGGGAAAAGGGGCTTTCGGATTTCCTGCAGGAAGTGGCTCTTGTGGCGGATGTGGACGCTTTGGATGATGAGAGCGAATATGTTACCCTTATGACACTTCACGGGGCAAAGGGTCTGGAATTTGAAAACGTATATCTGGTGGGAATGGAAGAGGGAATGTTCCCGGGATATATGAGCATAAATTCAGACGATGAGTCGGAGATAGAAGAAGAACGCAGGCTGTGCTATGTAGGCATGACAAGGGCAAAGAAGTCTCTTACTCTTTCCGGGGCCAGGGAGAGGATGGTTCACGGCAATACGAACTATAATCCGCCCTCAAGGTTTGTAGATGAGATACCGCCGGAAATGTTGGATAGGGAAAATAATTCCGTCATGGGCATATCCCGCATGGTAAGCGGGGGCAGGAGCTATCGCAAAGAAACGTACCCGGGCTCTTCCCGGGGCGCAGCGCCTGTTTCCTCACATTCCATTCCTTCCCGACCCAAGGCTCCTTCCATAAAGAAGCCTTCTTCCTACGGCGGATATACTGCCAAGGCTCCCGCAAAGTCGGATTCAGGAGATCTGGGATACGGGGTCGGAGACAGGGTCAGTCACTTTAAATTCGGCGAAGGAACGGTGCTTGGCATAAAAGACGGTGGCAGGGACTATGAGGTCACGGTTGATTTCGACAGCGCCGGTCAGAAAAAGATGTTTGCGGGATTTGCCAAATTAAAGAAAGTATAGGCGCCAGTCTTACCTCACCTGCACGTTAAGACCGGCATTCTTTACCGCAGCTTTAAACATATCCTGCACATCGTCGGTCTTTGTGATAATAAGATTTAGTGCTTCACAGCCTTCGAGAGCTCCTGAACCCAGAGATTCAAGGACTCTTGAAGGGCATTTTAGCAGTTCCAGATTGTTGCAGTTTTTGAAAGCGTTATCGCCTATGGTGGTAACGTTTTTTCCTATGGTGATGGATGTGGCGGGTGAATAGCCCCGGAAGGCGTTCTTTCCTATGGCGGTGACTTTGTATTTGACCCCGTTATACTTGACCTTGGCGGGGACTTCTATATGCTGCTGGAAGCCGTATGTAGCTACGCAGGAGACCTCGGGATTCTTCTTTGAAGAAGACGTCACCTTGTAAACCATGCGGTATGATTCATAGCATGTAAATATTCTGGTGCCCTTCTTTAGGGGAGTGCCGGCGGCATGGACCGCAATTCCCCCGGAGAAGGCTATTAATATAACGACTGCCAGTGCCGCAAGAAGTCCCGGAATCAATTTTCTCAGAGAAAAAATTTTCTTCATAAGATGATTTTAACACAGAGGCGATATTTTTAACAGTCGATTTTAAAACCGGGATAAACGCACCGCTATTCATTTGCCATTTCCGGCTTAAAGTGTTAGAATAAAAAAATGTGTGAAAAGGAGAAATCAATGGACAAGAAGATAGCTATAGCAAATCAAAAAGGTGGAGTGGGAAAAACTACGACTGCAGTTAATCTGGCGGCGTGCCTTGCGGAAGCGGGAAAGCGCGTTCTGCTTATAGATACAGACCCCCAGGGAAATGCCACAAGCGGCATGGGAATAGAAAAAGAGGGTCTGGAAAACACAGTATACGAGATGATTATCGGTGAGGCTTCGGCGAAGCAGTGCATTATGGAAACGCAGCAGAAGAATCTCTATATCCTGCCTTCGAGCGTAAACCTTGCCGGTGCAGAGATAGAGCTTCTGGATGAAAGCATAAAAAATAAAGAATATGTGCTCCGGGATCAGCTTGATTACGTTATGGATGACTATGACTATATTCTTATAGACTGTCCGCCTTCTCTTAATATACTGACCATAAACGCCATGACTACGGCGACGGGGATACTCGTGCCTATTCAGTGCGAATTCTATGCCCTGGAGGGATTGAGCCAGTTGATTTACACTATATCCCTCGTGCAGGAGAGGCTGAATCCCAATCTTAAGGTAGACGGCGTTGTATTTACCATGCATGATACAAGGACGAATCTGTCCGCCCAGGTAGTTGATACGGTGAAGCAAAATCTCACCGAAAATATATTTGAAACCATGATACCCAGAAACGTGCGTCTGGCGGAGGCTCCCAGCTATGGGCTTCCCATAAATCTCTATGACCCCAGGTCTGCAGGAGCCGAGAGCTACAGGTCTCTTGCCATGGAGATTACTGCGCAGGAAGGATAGGTGCGAGTATGGCTGTAAAGAAAAAAGGTCTGGGAAAAGGCTTGGATGCCATGATACCCAAGAAACCCTCCGGAGCGGGAGAGGTAAAAAGCAAGGGTAAATCCGACACAGGCGCAAAGGAATCGCAGGCGCCGCAGGACGTATATGACGGCGCCATAAACGTTCCCCTCGAGAAAGTCGAGCCCAATAGGAGCCAGCCCCGCAAAAATTTTGATGAGGATGCCATAGCCGAGCTTTCGGATTCCATCAGTCAATACGGCATACTGCAGCCTCTTTTGGTACAGCAAAGGGATGATTATTATGAAATCATCGCAGGGGAGCGCAGATGGCGTGCCGCAAGACAGGCGGGTCTTAAGGAAATCCCCGTTATAGTCCGGGATTATTCCGAGCAGGAGATAGTAGCTATTTCTTTGATAGAAAATATCCAGCGAAAGGATTTAAATGCTATCGAGGAAGCAAGGGCATATAAGAAGCTTATGGAAGAGCACGGCTTACGTCAGGAGGATGTGGCGGAGCGCGTTTCCAAGAGCAGAGCTGCCATCACAAATTCCATGCGCCTTTTGAAGCTTGACGACAGGGTACAGCAGATGCTTATAGACGGCACGGTTTCCATGGGTCATGCAAGAGCGCTCCTTGCCCTTGAAGACGGGGATGAACAGTATGCCATGGCGTGCAAGGTAGAGGAAAAGGGACTTAGCGTCAGGGATGTGGAAAAGCTGGTAAAGAAAGCCGTCAAAGAAAACACCCCCGAGGCCAAAAAGGAAGCGCAAAAGAAGCAGGAGCTTGATTTTATATACAGGGATATGGAGGAGAAGCTTAAGGGGATCCTTGGCACAAAGGTTTCTATCGCAAACGGCGACGGCAAGGGAAAGATAGTCATAGATTATTATTCCCAGGCTGAGTTTGACAGGATAGTAGAAGTGTTGACAAGCAATATCCGGTAAGGAGGACATATGGATAGCGAGCTTTTGGAAATTCTGGGAATAGATCCCGCATATATTTTGATAGGAATGGCTGCGGCTATTTTGATCTTGCTTATTTTGGTCATAGTATGCCTGGCAAAAATAAGCGGTCTTAAGAAGAGATATTATTTCTTTATGGAAGGTCAGGACGGAAAGAGCCTTGAGGAATCCATGCAAGCCAAATTCAGCCAGCTTGATGCAATCGATGCCTTAAGCCGGGATAACAAGCGTCGCATAGCCCAGATTACAAACAATCTGCAGATTGCCATCCAGAAATACGGCATGATAAAATACGACGCATTTGACGAGCTGGGAGGAAAGCTCAGCTTCTCTTTGGCGCTGCTTGACAAGAAGGACGACGGAATCGTTCTTAATGCAGTGCATACAAGGGACGGCTGCTATACATACATTAAGGAAATCATACGGGGCGAATCTGTGCTTCTATTGACACCCGAAGAGCAGAAAGCCATAGATATAGCAATACACGGAGATAAAGAAGAAGATGCTTGATATTAAATTTTTGAGGGAAAATCCCGACATCGTAAAGGAAAATATTAAAAAGAAATTCCAGGAGCATAAGCTCCCCCTGGTGGATGAAGCCATAGAGCTTGACAAGAAAAACCGAGAGATAAAGCAGGAGGTAGAGGCTCTCCGCAATCAGAGAAACACTATCTCAAAGCAGATAGGCGGCCTTATGAAAGAAGGAAAGAAGGATGAGGCCGAGGAGCTGAAAAAGCAGGTTACCGCAAATTCTGCCCGGGTAGAAGAGCTTACGGAAGCGGAGCGAAAGACAGAGGAAGACCTTCGTGAGCGCATGCTCAAGATTCCCAATATCATTGACGAATCCGTCCCCATAGGAAAGGATGATTCGGAAAATGTAGAGGTAGAGCGATACGGCGAGCCGGTTGTTCCGGATTTTGAGATTCCTTATCATACAGAGATTATGGAGTCCTTTAACGGCATTGATATGGATGCCGCAGGCGATGTGGCGGGCAACGGATTCTATTATCTTTTGGGCGATATTGCAAGGATACATTCCGCTGTCCTTACATATGCCAGGGATTTTATGATTGACAAGGGATTTACATATTGTATTCCGCCATTTATGATACGAAGCAGCGTCGTTACCGGCGTTATGAGCTTTGAGGAAATGGATCAGATGATGTACAAGATAGAGGGAGAGGACCTGTATCTTATCGGGACCAGCGAGCATTCCATGATAGGGCGCTTTATAAATCGACGCCTTAATGAAGCTCAGCTCCCCCAGACCCTTACCAGCTATTCGCCCTGCTTCCGCAAGGAAAAGGGCGCTCACGGCATAGAGGAAAGAGGCGTATACAGGATTCACCAGTTTGAAAAGCAGGAGATGATAGTTATCTGCAAGCCCGAGGAATCCATGGACTGGTATAACAAGATGTGGAGCTATACGGTTGAGCTTTTCCGCAGCCTTGATATCCCTGTGCGGACGCTGGAGTGCTGCTCCGGAGATCTTGCAGATCTTAAGGTAAAATCCGTGGATGTGGAGGCGTGGTCTCCCCGCCAGAAGAAATATTTCGAGGTGGGAAGCTGCTCAAACTTAGGCGATGCCCAGGCTCGCCGTCTCCAGATACGTGTGAAGGGAGAGAACGGAAATTATCTGCCCCATACATTGAATAACACCGTAGCGGCTCCGCCCCGCATGCTTATAGCCTTCCTGGAGAATAACCTTTGCAAGGACGGCTCTGTCAAGATACCCGAGGCTTTAAGACCTTATATGGGAGACAAAGAGAAGATTATCCCGAAGGAATCCTGATTGCCATGGCAAATGCGAACGAAAAGAAAAATTACCAGATTATAATGGAACATATGATAAGCGAGATAAAGGAGCAGGGAAGTACACCCCGGCTCCTTTTGCACAGCTGCTGTGCGCCCTGCAGCTCATACTGCCTTGAGACGCTGACGCAGCATTTTAAGATAAGCGTGTTCTATTACAATCCCAATATTTATCCCGATGAGGAATATTACAAAAGGGAAAAGGAACAGCAGTGGTTTATAGAAAAATTCCCCGCAGCGAATCCCATAGAATTCGTGCAGGCTCCTTATGAAAAGGAGGTTTTTTATGAAATGGCAGAGGGGATGGAGGATGTGCCCGAAGGGGGAGAGCGGTGCATGAAGTGCTACCGGCTCCGCCTTGGGAAGGCAGCGCAATATGCCGCCGAAAACGGATATGATTATTTTACTACAACCCTTTCCATAAGTCCGCATAAAAATGCGCAAGCCCTTAATTTGATAGGCAAAGAGCTTGCGCAAAAATACGGTGTATCGTATTTGTATTCTGATTTCAAGAAGAAAAACGGTTTTAAGCGTTCATGCGAGATATCCGAAGAATACGGTATATATCGCCAGGATTATTGCGGATGCGAGTTTTCCGTGCGCAATAATATATCCGAATGATATAATATTATCAATCGTCAAAGTCAAATACCGATGTATCAATATTGTCAAATATGCTGCTTGCGTCGCCGCTTGAGCTTTCTACGGCATCCTGGGCAAGACCGAAGAGCTTTTTAAACCAGTTTATTATCTTTTGGAAAAATCCCATTATACCCGAAGATTCTCCGGAGGAAATTGAGTCGGAGACGCTGCTTATGATGTCTTCTGCCTGCTGGGTGAATGAACTTGAATCATAGTCCATATCCTGAAGAGTCTGCGCAAAAGATGTGATGGTTTGCGTATCTTCATCCGAAAGGGAAATGCCGTAGTTTGCGGCTTTCTCGGATACGATGGAGGCGATTTCGTCTTCGGAAAGAGTAGTGCCGGACGAAACTACCTCGCTTTTAATATCCGTTATCATATCGGCAGCATCATCGCCGTAGGTCTCTTCAAGGGAAGAATCCATGACAAGTTCTTGCGCTGCCAGGGATTCCTTGTCTTCGTCGAGGCTGTCGCCTGTCATATCATACGCTTCAAATATACCTGTCAGGGCGCCTGTACCGGATACCTCAAAAGGTGCGGTAACGATAACGTCACATCCTTCGACGCCTGCTGTCTGAAGGGCATTATAAATGGCAGATGAAGTAACGTATGTAAGGTTTGCTGTTTTTACATTTATGACTTCGCTGTCGTTTGGCTGGATGTAGGCGCAGCTATAGGTTTTCGTGCCGATAACCGAGCTTGCCACGACGTCGTCAAGAAGGTCATGCTCCATCTCGTTATCTATGATAAGGACTTCCATATCATCCAGATCGTCTTCGTCAAGACCGAAGAAATCCAGCACAGTCTCTCTTTGTGAGTCCGAAAGATCCTCTCCTAAAGTAACTATCTTGGATGAAGAATCGGCTCTTGCCGTTACGGAAGGTGCGGCGCCCAGGGCAACGGATGCCGCCATCAAAAGTGCGATTGATTTTTTTAATGATGTTTTCATGATTAACTCCTTTGTTTAGTGCTTATTTACCATATCTATAAGATAGCCTTCCCGTACTCCGCCCACAGAGGTGACTACTTTGCCCAGGCGGAATTGTCTGGCTATACGCGAAAACAAAAGTACACCGGGTATAATGGTGTGAATCCTGTCCGGGACGTATTTTACCAGGATTTTGGCGCATTCCCTTGAATGCTGGCCATAGAATGAGATGAAATCCGTAATGCATCCGGAGTCATACGCCGCATCGTCGAGGCTCGGAGAATCGCAGGCGCCATAGGTGTCTCTGATTTCCCGCATGATCTTGCGCACGGCTCTTCCCGTACCGCCGACCCAGTATGCGTCTACGCCGGACATATCTACGGGGGAATTTATCATGCTGATTTTCCGTTCTGCGGACTGCGCTATCTTTACGATTTCCGCAGGCTCGGGAAGTACGCCGGATATCAATTTGTTGTATATGGTCAATGTCCCTATGGGCACAGAGTCCGTAGAGATGCGCTTGCCGTCCCGGAAGCATACTATCTCCGTGCTGCCGCCGCCGATGTCTATCACGACGCCGTTGGTGCCGCCGTGCTCGCTCATGGCTCCGTCAAAGGCGTATTCTGCCTCCTTGGCGCCGCTTAGCAGATCTATCTCAAATCCGGTCTTTGATTTTACGGCAGAAATGACTTCTTCGCTGTTGTTGACTCCTCTAAGGGCTGCTGTGGCAAAGACAAAAATATCGTCCAGACTTATAAGCTCTCTGAACAGGGTGCATTCGTTCATGACTTCGAGCAGTTCGTTTATACCTTCGCTGCTTAGGTTTCTGTCAGAACCTACATAATTCATAAGTCCCACGACATACTTTTTGCTTAATATCTTGTCAATGCGTCCATTCTCATAGTTATACACAAGGAAACGAACAGTGTTTGATCCTATGTCAATGACTCCGTACATATGCTACCCCCCTTTAAGCGTAAAATCAGATGAACCTATATTTGGGGATTATATCACACAAGGTACACAAAGTCTAGGATGGCAGGGCAACGGTTTGGTTTCCTGATTTTGTTGACACTAAACCCCGCTCCATCCTATAATGATAAAGTTGAGTGTTTTCTTCAGAATCCGGAGGGGGAGAAGATGTCTTTAAAACAAATGAAAAATTTATTTGTTATGATTTTGTGCGCTGTCTTTGTACTGTCTGTGCCCGTAGCGACTTATGCCGGCGACGGGGACGAGACCTTTGAGCGGTCTTTTGATCTTCGGGTTGATGCGGGAACGCCGGAATATTCAACCCTTGATGAGCTGACAGGAAAGACTGTTGGTGTGGTACAGGGGTCTATTCATCCCAATCTTGCCACAGAGAATATAGAAGATGTAAAGCTGAACTATTATAACACCCAATCTGATATGATAGAGGCTCTTTTGACAAACAAAGTAGATGCCATATGTGTCGATGAAGTGGGCGGCAGGGATATATTAAAAGAAAACAGCAATCTTTCATATGTCCCTGAATGTCTTAGCATAGAACCTTTTGCGGCTATTTTTGGAAAGACTGACAGCGGGGATAAGTTACGAGGTGAATTTGACGAATTTATAGAAGCGCTTAAGGCGGACGGAACCCTGGATGAGCTTTTTGAAACATGGGAATATAATGACGGAGAGGTTCCGCAGGTAGATGAAGCCTCATCGCTGCCGGCGGATAACGGTACTGTAAAGCTGGCTGTAAACGCTGTTGTTCCGCCTGTTATGTATGTGGCAGACGGTCAGATAACGGGCTTTGAAATGGATATTGCAACCCGGTTTTGCAAAGAATACGGCTACGGGCTGGAAGTGACGGATATGAATTTCGATGCATTGATTGCTTCTGTTACCACCGGCAAGTCGGATATGAGCCTGGCCTGCTTTGCTATTACAAAAGAGCGGGAAAAAAGCGTAATTTTTTCTATGCCGTATATGGAATCGAGGGTAATAGTCCTGACAAGAAGTATTGATACTGTATCGGATGGCTCTTTTATCAGCCATATAACAGACAGCTTCAGAAAAACTTTTATCCGGGAGGGTAGATGGAAGCTGTTCGTACAGGGTGTGGTAAATACGCTTGTTATAATGGGGATTGCAGTGATAGCGGGGACAGCTCTTGGTTTTTTGCTTTATATGCTTTGCCGGGGAGGAAACCCTGTGGCAAACGGTATAACATCAGTCTTTGCCTGGCTTATACACGGAATGCCTGTTGTGGTGCTGCTAATGATATTGTATTATATTGTATTCGGCTCTGCGGATATAAGCGGTATTGCGGTTGCTGTGATCGCATTTACGCTTATATTCGGTCTTGGCGTATTTACGATGCTCAAAAATGCTGTTTCCACCGTAGACAAGGGACAGTTTGAAGCTGCATATGCTCTGGGATTTTCTGATACACGTACATTCTTTAAGATAATATTACCCCAGGCTATGCCGCAGTTTTTTCCTGTATATAAAGGTGAGATAGTTTCTTTGATAAAGGCTACTGCCGTGGTCGGATATATTGCTGTGCAGGATCTTACAAAGATGGGAGATATCGTGCGAAGCCGCACATATGAAGCTTTCTTCCCCCTTATCGCCGTTGCGGTTATATATTTTGCGCTGGAATGGCTCCTTGCATTTGTCGTAAGCAGGGTGGAAATAAAGACAAAAAGAAAGAGGATGCCTCAAAAATGAAGGAACATAAATTTTTATATTTTGATCTTAGTGCTATAAGGATAACGAATATTTCATTCGGGCTTTTGGAAAACGGATATAAAGCCGAAAAAGCCGGATTTGCGGCGCCGGATGCCGAATATACGGAAGAAGATCTTGAAAAAACTCTGGGAGAAATCGGCGATCATGATATTATAATATCCCAGGATTTTTCTGCTGTTATCGCAAAGGCTGCAAATATAAAACAAAGGATTTATATTTCCTGGATATACGATTCTCCCCAGAGGGCGCTTTATATGCAGGAGGCTTTGTATGATACAAACATGATATTTATGTTTGACAAAACCGAAGCAAATCACCTTAAAAATCAACTGGGATTAGACAATATATATTATCAGCCTCTTGCTGCAAATATAACAAGGCTCAGCGCCCTTATGATAACGGATGAGGACATAGAAAAATACAAATCAAAAGTCCTTTTTGCAGGCAATTTGTATAACGATAATAAACGGCAAAATCTGATTAAAAATCTTCCCGAAAATATCCTTGAAAAATACGAAGAATCCATGAATAAGATCATGGGAAAGTGGGGAAGGGATATTAATCGAAGGTTTGAGAATCCGGATGAAATAAACAGGACTCTTGCGGGATTTGTTAATAAAAAAGAGCTTGAAGCCTATAGATTTACGGATGAAGATACGGCCTGGTATATGGTTACCGCAAGGGAGCTTTCCTGCAGGGAAAGAATACAGATGCTTTCCCGTATATCCGATGCCTGTGAGACTACGATGTATACAAAATCAGAGATGCCGGATATTCTTAAGGATAAAGAAAGCTTAAAAATAAATTCCTATATTGATGCGGAAAACGAGGTGTTTAAGGCGTATTATTCCGCTGCCGTCAATCTTAACATAACCATGGCTTCCATAGAATCGGGAATACCCATGAGAATATTTGATATAATGAGCGTAGGCGGCTTTGTGCTTAGCAATTATCAGGAAGAGATAGAAGAACTCTACGATATTGGCAGGGAAATCGAAGTATACCATGACTTTGACGAGATGTGCGACAAGGCGAAATATTACCTTGCTCACGAAAACGAAAGAGTAAGAATCGGTATTTCGGGATACTTAAGGACAAAGGATAAATACACCTGCCCCATAGCCGTAAAGAATATGGTAACGATTACCGAAAGGGAAAAATTCTGACAAGCATTTGTTGAAAAAATATAAGCCCTTTTGTATAATAATGTTTCCGCAGTTTTTTTGATTTAAATTTTCAGACAGGACAGGTAAAGAATGGACATTACGAATGTAATATCACTGGTGGGCGGCATAGCGCTTTTCCTTTTCGGAATGAGCGTTATGGGGGATGCCCTTAAGAGAGTCGCCGGAGGAAAGCTTGAGGTAGTTCTTTATAAGCTTACCAGTAATCCCCTTAAGGGAATACTTCTCGGAACAGGAGTCACGGCTGTAATACAGTCTTCCTCCGCCACATCCATTATGGTAGTGGGTTTTGTAAACTCCGGAATGATGAGGGTGCATCAGGCTATCGGAATCATCATGGGAGCTATCATAGGTACCTCCGTTACAGGATGGGTTCTTGCTTTAAATAGCTTAGGGAACGGCACCAGCTGGCTTAGCCTCTTTAGCACGGAGGTCCTTACGGGAATAGTTGCCGCTATCGGTATTATTCTTCGTATGGCGGCAAAAAAGGATGCTACAAAGGGCATAGGCGATGTGCTTTTGGGATTTGCCGTTCTTATGTACGGGATGACGGCAATGTCTACGGCGGTTGAGCCTCTCCGTGAAAGCGAGACATTTATAAATGCTCTTACTGCTTTTTCTAATCCTGTCATAGGAATACTAATAGGTCTGGCATTTACGGCAGTTATCCAGAGCGCAAGTGCGGCTGTCGGTATATTGCAGGCTCTTGCGGTGACCGGCGCCATAACCTTTGATATAGCTTTGCCTATGATCATGGGTATTGCGATCGGCGCATCCGTTCCCGTGCTTCTTAGCTCTGTGGGGGCTACGGTATACGGAAAGCGCACGGCATTTTTGTATCTTATTATCGAGACTTTCGGCGTGATTATATGGTCTGTCCTTTTCTACGGCGCAAATGCCGTAGTAGGAGGATTCGGTTTTATGGGAATTACCATGAATATGGTAAGCATCGCCTTTCTTAATACGGTCTTCAGGCTGATAAAGGTGATTGCTCTTGTGCCTTTTACGGGGCTTCTTGAAGGGCTTGTAGAGAAAATGTTTCCCGAGGACGAGGATGCCCTCGCCCGGCATCAGGATATGGACAGGCTTGAGGAACGTTTCCTGAACACGCCGCCTCTTGCCATAGAGCAAAGCCGCCTGGTTATAAATTCCATGGCAGATAAGTCAAAGCAGGATATTATGGTTGCCATGGAGCTGAGAAAGGAATATTCGGAGAAAAAATACCGCAAGGTATGTGAGCTTGAAGATATTATAGATCAATACGAGGACAAGCTGGGCAATTATCTGATGCGTATTACTGCGGCGGATCTTACAGTGGCGCAGAGCGCCAAGGTGAGTAAGTATCTTCATTCTTTGACGGATCTTGAGAGGGTTTCCGACCATGCCAGGAACCTCGGGGAGTGCTTCAGGGAGCTTAATGACAAGAAAATCGGCTTTTCCGAGACGGCGGGCAGAGAGCTTATCATTATGGAAACTGCCATACGGGAAATACTGACAAATACCATAGAAGCGTATAAAAACGAAGACGAATTCCTTGCAAGGAAAATAGAGCCCCTCGAAGAGGTAATAGACAACCTTTGCGACGAAATGAAGAGCCATCATGTGCGCCGGCTTAAGGAAGGCACATGTACGATTAACCAGGGCTTTATATTCAATGATATTCTGACGAATTACGAGAGGGTGGCTGATCACTGTTCAAACATTGCTTTTGCGGTAATAGAAGAGCAGGAAGACAGCATCAGCAACGCCCATGAATATCTGGACGGTCTTAAGGATATGACGGATGAAACATTCTCCAGGCGTTACCGTGAATATACGGCGCAGTATGATCTTAACGATCCCGAGGAGACCATAAGGAGACTGAAGCTCGCAGGTGTAATACAGCAGAATGAGCCGTCCGGCGCCGCAGGGCGAGGCGAAAGGTAAGATATGACGGCATGGGAGGCACTTTAGCCAAAGCGGCAGGATAAAACATGAGTGATAAGATTTGTCAATATAATGTAACGGGCATGAGCTGCGCAGCGTGCAGCGCCCGGGTGGAAAAGGCGGTATCCGCTGTTCCGGGAGTAGAGGAGGTCGCAGTAAGCCTCCTTACTAATTCCATGGGAGTAACGGGTGATGCGGATAAAGACGCTGTTATAAAGGCTGTGGAAAACGCAGGATACGGGGCAAGCCCCAAAGGGGAGAGCGCAGGCGATAAGGTGCAATCGGCTCAAATGGCGGATTCCCTGGAGGATAAAGAGACTCCGCTGCTTATAAAGCGCCTTGTATGGTCTTTGATATTCTGGGTTCCCCTTATGTATATTTCCATGGGGCATATGCTTTTTAATGCGCCCCTTCCTTTTGGTTTTGCGGACAATCATATGGCCATGGGGCTTACGGAGCTTGTGATTACCGTAATTATAATGATTATAAACCAAAAGTTTTTCGTAAGCGGTTTTAAATCCGTGCTTCACGGCGCGCCGAATATGGATACTCTCGTAGCTATGGGAGCGGGAGCCGCTTTTGTATACAGTATGTATGCGCTTTATGCCATGAGCTATGCTTATGCTGCGCAGGATGCGGCGGGGGCTATGGCTTTCATGGATGAAATGTATTTTGAATCTGCGGCTACTATCCTTACGCTTATTACGATAGGTAAGACCCTGGAGGCGTATTCCAAAGGGCGCACCACCGATGCCTTAAAGGGGCTTATGGAGCTTTCGCCGCAAAAAGCTGTGATCTTAAGAGACGGCGCAGAGGAGATTGTCCCTGTAGATGATGTGGTATCCGGAGATGTGTTTGTAGTGCGCCCCGGGGATGCGATTCCCGTAGACGGCGTGGTTTTGGAAGGAGTAAGCTCCGTAAATGAGGCGGCACTTACGGGCGAAAGCATCCCTTCGGACAAGGAGACCGGAGATAAGGTAAGAGCAGGAACCGTAAATATTTCGGGATATATGAAGTGCACCGCTACAAATGTAGGCGCAGATACTACATTGTCAAAGATAATACAGCTTGTAAGTGATGCTGCGGCTACGAAGGCGCCCTCTGCACGCCTTGCGGACAGGATAGCGAGTGTGTTTGTGCCTGCCGTTATAGGTGTTGCTGTTGTGACCTTCGTCGTATGGATGTGCGCAGGGCAGGCAGCAGGATATGCTCTTGCAAGGGCGATATCCGTGCTGGTCATAAGCTGCCCCTGTGCCCTTGGGCTTGCGACGCCTGTTGCCATAATGGTAGGAAGCGGACTGGGAGCTCGAAACGGTATATTGTTTAAGACCTCTGCTTCTCTTGAGGCAGCAGGGCATATAGATACGGTCATCCTGGATAAGACGGGGACTATTACAAAAGGAGAGCCGGAGGTTGCGGATATCATTCCGCAAGAAGGCGTATCCCGGGAGGAGCTTTTGCGTATCGCATCAGCCCTTGAAAGCAAAAGTGAGCATCCTCTTGCATATGCTATAAACAGCTATTGCAGGGAAAATAATATAGAAGCTCCCGCAGCAGAAGATTTTAAGGCACATACCGGAAGCGGGGTATCTGCTGTTTTAGATGGAGATGAAGCTTTTGCAGGGAATATCGGTTTTATGTCAACCACACTCCGGAGCGCCGGCAAAGGAAAAGATGACACAAGCGCCGGCACAGGTGCCGGGGATGCCGTCCTGCCGGAAAATCTTATGAAGCAGTCAGACGCCTTTGCAAAAGAAGGAAAGACGCCGATTTTCTTTGCTTTGGGCGGCGAGATAAAAGGTATAATAGCCGTTGCGGATGTTATTAAAGAAGAAAGTCCCAGAGCCATAGCAGAGCTTAAAGGGATGGGGATAGAAGTCATTATGCTGACGGGGGATAACGAAATCACCGCAAATGCCATAGGAAAAAAAGCCGGGGTAGACAGGGTGATAGCAGGGGTCCTGCCGGATGAAAAGGAAAGTGTCGTTACACGTGCAAAAGCAAGCGGGCATGTTGCCATGGTAGGAGACGGAATAAACGATGCTCCGGCGCTAACCTCCGCAGATCTTGGTATCGCCATAGGCGCAGGGACAGATATAGCCATAGATTCCGCAGATGCGGTTCTTATGAAGAGCACCCTTGGGGATGTTCCCGCATCTATCCGTCTTGGAAGGGCTGTCCTTCGGAATATAAAGCAGAATCTGGGATGGGCGTTTATATATAATGTTATAGGAATCCCCCTTGCAGCGGGGGCATATATACACGCCTTCGGATTGACATTAAATCCCATGTTCGGAGCGGCGGCCATGAGCTTATCGAGCTTTTGCGTAGTGACGAATGCGTTAAGACTTAATCTTTGCGATATATACAGCACAAAACACGACACAAAAAAATCAAAGAAAAAACAGAAGGAATCTGATATAATAGTCAGCGACACGATGTCCGCCGGCAATAAAGAAAACGGCAGCGCAGTACCCGGCAGCATGAAGCCCGCCGGATATGAAAAGGAGATTGATACCATGGAAAAGACACTTAATGTAAAAGGAATGATGTGTGAGCATTGCGAGGCTCATGTAAAGAAGGCTCTTGAAGGGATAGAGGGCGTAGAGAGCGCCGTTACAAGTCATACTGAAGGCACGGCGGTAGTGACTTTGAGTTCCGATGTTTCGGAAGATTCCTTTAAGGCGGCAGTTGAAGAAGCCGGATACGAATGCGAGGGCATAGCATAAGGCAATCCTTAAATATTCTTAAATAAATGCGCATTGTATTGATTTTTCGCAGCATAGGTCATATAATATCGAAACCATGAATATGAAAGAGAACAAAAAATTCCGGAAAAACCTTATAAAAGAGCGCCTTCTTCTGCTTATGCCTCTTTTGGTATTTATGATAATTTACCTTAAGGGATTTTCGTATATAGAAAACCAGGATCTGGGCTATTATGAAGTGCTGGGAACGAGCCTCGACAAAATGATACCGTTTTGCGAGATTTTTGTTGTGCCATATATGCTCTGGTTCGTTTATGTGCCTTTTAATGTGGTTTATCTTTGTTTTAAAGACAAAGAGGCATATGTGAGGCTGGCATGGGTGCTTTGCCTGGGGATGAGCCTTTTCCTTGTGCTTTCCATCCTTGCCCCCAATGCGCTGAATCTGCGCCCTGAGGTAATGCCAAGGGACAATATATTTATGCGGTTTGTGGCATATTTGTACAGTATAGATACGCCAACGAATGTATTCCCCAGCATACATGTGTTTAATACCCTCGCTGTTATGGTGGCAGTGCACTGGTCATCCCTCAAAAATGTTGTGCGTCCGGTGCTGTACAGGGTTTGCGTGGATATAATCGGAGTATCCATCATACTTTCCACAATGTTTATAAAGCAGCACTCCGTATTGGACGTGATGGCGGGAATATTCCTGTGCACACTGTTTTCTTTGGTGCTGTATCAAAGCAGACAGCCTGCCATCGGCACAGTCGCAGATTCCCGGCGTATCCGCCAGATGTAAGAATACAGATGTATATGTCCGGATATTGATTCCGGGATTGAAAGTCCGGATAGCTTTGTCCGGGCTTTAATATGATTAAGAGAGGTAGAGAATATGAATTGTGATGTTGCTGTAATAGGGGCAGGTCCCGGCGGCATATTTACCGCCTATGAGCTTATTAAACTAAATCCGGCTCTTAAAATAACGGTAATTGAATCGGGTTACGAACTTAAAAAGCGCCACTGTCCCATCGACGGCGATAAGGTAAAATCCTGCATCGGCTGTAAGATCTGTTCTATCATGAACGGATTCGGAGGAGCGGGTGCTTTTTCCGACGGTAAATATAATATTACCAATGATTACGGCGGAAGCCTCTATGAATACATCGGCAGAGACCGGGCTATGGAGCTTATGCGCTATGTGGATGATATAAATACATCCCACGGCGGAGCCGACACCCATCTTTTTTCTACTGCCGGCACCCCCCTAAAGAAAATATGCATGCAAAACAGCCTGACTTTGCTTGAAGCATCCGTCCGACATCTGGGAACGGACATAAATTATATCGTCCTTGAGCAGCTTTACGATGAGCTTAAGGACAAGGTGGATTTTCGCTTTGAGACAAAGGTAGAGGATATAGAAAAGACTGTTTCGGGATACAAGCTTAATTGTGACGGAGCGGAGGCGGTGGAATGCAAATATTGTGTCGTGTCTGTAGGACGATCCGGAAGCTCCTGGATGGGGAGAATCTGCAAAGATCTTAAAATCCCCACCCGCTCAAACCGCGTGGATATCGGCGTCCGGGTGGAGCTTCCCGCAGAGATTTTTTCGGATATTACGGATGAATTATATGAAGGAAAGATTGTTTACCGCACGGAGAAATTTGAGGATCTTGTCCGTACATTCTGCATGAACCCAAGGGGCGCCGTTGTAAACGAAAACACAAACGGCATAATTACCGTAAACGGCCATTCCTTTGAGGGAGAGGATAAGAAGACGAATAATACGAATTTCGCCCTCCTTGTATCGAAGCATTTCTCCGAGCCCTTTAAGGATTCCAATGAATACGGAGAAAGCATAGCGAAGCTTTCAAATATGCTCGGAGGCGGAGTCATCCTCCAGCGATTCGGAGACTTGGAGCGGGGTCGCAGATCCAACCAAAAGCGTATAGACGAAGGAACGGTGCGCCCCACCCTTAATGCGACGCCGGGGGATCTTTCCCTGGTTCTTCCCAAGCGTATCCTCGATGCCATTATCGAGATGATATATGCTCTTGATAAGGTGGCACCGGGCACGGCGAACGACGATACCCTGCTCTACGGCGTAGAGGTTAAATTCTACAATATGGAGGTAGAGCTTTCAGATAAGCTTGAAACCTGCCACGAAAATCTTTTCGTAATAGGCGACGGCTCCGGAGTGACCCATTCCCTCTCCCATGCCTCCGCCAGTGGGGTCTATGTGGCGCGTGAGATAAATGACCGCAGGAAAT
>CAJOQM010000118.1 GCA_905236845.1 uncultured Lachnospiraceae bacterium
AACGCCAGCAGAAACGCCAGCCAAAACGCCGGGCATAACTCCAAAAGATCCGGCTGGTGGCGAGGTTGACATAACACCCGCCGAGCAAGACCTCCTTACCAAAGCCGATTCCTACCGCATTAAATTCGAAGAAGCCATGGATGATGATTTTAACACGGCAGATGCCGTATCCGCTGTGTTTGAGCTGGTGCGTTTTATCAATTCAAATACGCCGGATGGCTCCTCGCAGGAATATCTAAAGAGGCTGCTTGACCTTACATTAAGCCTCACCGATGTCCTTGGCATAGATACAATGCCAAAGACAGATCTTCTTGATGCCGATATCGAAGCCCTTATAGAAGAGCGCAACGCCGCCCGCAAGGAAAAGAATTTTGCCCGTGCCGACGAAATACGTGACGAATTGCTTAACAAAGGCATTATCCTTGAAGACACCAGAGAGGGAGTTAAATGGAAAAGGGCATAGCTTCCGGATTAAGAGAATATTTTGAAATAGAAGAAAAGGACATCAGGTCATATTCGCCCCTTACCCTTGCATATATCGGAGACAGCGTCTATGACCTTGTCATCCGTACAATGGTGGTGGAGCAGGGAAATACCGCTCCCAATAAGCTCCACAAGAAAACCAGCCGTATCGTAAACGCCCCGTCCCAGGCCGACACTCTCCGCAGGATAAAGCCTCTTCTTACCCAGGAAGAGCTGGACATTGCAAAACGGGGGCGAAACGCCAGATCGTATACAAAGGCAAAGAACGCCTCTGTCTCGGAATACAGGCTGGCTACGGGTTTTGAGGCACTTATAGGATATTTATATTTGACCGACAGGTTTGACAGAGCTCTTGAGCTGATAAAAGCAGGGCTTTCAGACGGAACCGCTGTATCCGCCCAAAAGTGCGATACGGCTCTAAAGAAAGCCCCTGCCCCCGAGTCAGATTCAGACAAGGAGATTAAAGATGCGTGATTCTGAAAGCATGATAGAAGGAAAAAATGCGGTGATAGAAGCCTTTCGCGCAGGTACCACCATAGACCGCCTCTTTGTCCTTGAAAATGATAAGTCGGGTCCTGTAAATACTATTATCAGAGAAGCTAAAAAGTCCGGCGTTCCAGTTAAATTCGTAAAGAAGCAGCGACTCGACCAGCTGTCTGAAACCGGTGCCCATCAGGGGGTAATCGCCTATATTTCCCATGTGGAATACGCAGATATAGATGATATACTGGACAAAGCGGCAAGTAAGAATGAGCCGCCTTTTATATTCCTTCTTGACGGAATAGAAGACCCGCATAATTTAGGAGCCATTATCCGTACTGCAGACGCATCCGGCGCACACGGCGTAGTTATTACGAAAAACCGTTCCGCCGATGTGACATCTACTGTGGTAAAGGCTTCCGCAGGTGCCGTAAATCATGTCGCAATAGCAAAGGTCACAAACCTTACTGACACCATAGAGGGGCTAAAGGATAAAGGCATGTGGTTTGTCTGCGCAGATGCGGACGGCGATGTTATGTATAACCTCAATCTGACGGGCGCTATCGGACTTGTAATAGGTAACGAAGGTCACGGCGTGAGTCGCCTTGTCCGGGAACACTGCGATATGACGGCGTCCATCCCCATGAAGGGGCAGATTTCTTCCCTGAACGCTTCTGTTGCGGCTGGTGTCCTTTCGTATGAAATCGTCCGCCAAAGGAGTCTTAATGAATAAATACAGCGACGTATCCGACAAAGAGCTTATTGATAAATACAGGGCAGGAGATAATGACGCTATGGATTATCTCCTTTCAAAATACCGTCCCCTGGTAAAGAGCCGGGCAAAAATGCTTTTTCTTATAGGCGGCGATTCCGACGACCTGAATCAGGAAGGCATGATAGGGCTGTACAAGGCAATACGGGATTATGACCCGGATAAGGATGCGTTGTTTTCCACATTTGCGTCTTTATGCATATCCCGGCAGATGTACACTGCCATAGAGGCTGCGGGGCGCAAGAAGCACAGCCCATTGAATTCCTCTGTTTCTCTTGATTCCGGAGAGGATGTTGAGGATATTCTGGGAGGAATAGCCAAAGGCGCTTTGAACGACCCCGAAAGTGTTTATATAGACAAGGAAAATGCGAATCTTCTTACAAAGAATATTAAAAAGCTCCTTAGCGCTTATGAAATGCAGGTTCTGGAATTATACATAAGCGGCATGAGTGCGGCGGATATTGCAGATAAGCTTGGCAAAACGAGAAAATCTGTCGATAATGCGATCGGCAGGATAAGAACAAAGATTGGCGGAATTTTAAATGAGTGAAAATGTGAAAGTAGCAAATCCACTGGGCACCGAATCCATAAAGGTCTTGGCAAACCGCTTTGCCATCCCGAGTATTATTGCCATGCTGGTGGGCTCTCTTTACAATGTTGTAGATCAGTTTTTCATCGGCCAGTCCATAGGCGAGCTTGGAAATGCCGCAACAAATATAGTCTATCCAACGGTTCCTGCCTGTGTAGCCATAGCGCTGCTTTTTGGCATCGGCGGCGCATCGTCTTTTAATCTTGCCATGGGAATGGGTAAAACTGAAGATGCGAAATATTATATAGGAAGCGCTGCGACACTTATGTTTGTGCTGGGTGTCTTTGTTGCCGCTGTTTGTGAAATATTCTGCGATCCCCTGCTTTCTTTCTTCGGATGCCCGGAGAATGTGTTTCCCTATGCTGCCGTATATATGAGGATCTGCGCCCTGGGCTTTCCTTTCCAGATATTTTCTGCAGGAGCATCCCATCTTGTCCGTGCAGACGGATCCCCTACGTATTCCATGAAGATGAACCTTACGGGAGCCATAGTAAATATCTTTCTTGACGCTCTATTTATATTTGTGTTCGGATGGGGAATGGCTGGCGCCGCAGCGGCGACGGTGACGGGGCAGGTTATCGCCTCATTAATGGGGGCTGTGTATTTTCGCAGATATAAAACAGTAGAGCTTGATTTGAAGGCATTTGTGCCATCGAGAAATCACGCATTAAGAGCCATGGGGTTAGGCACATCGAACTGCATTAACCAGATGGCTATGATGGCTCTGGCCATAGTTTTGAACAAAAGCCTTAGCTATTACGGGGCACAGTCGGTATACGGGGATTCGGTGCCGCTGGCGGTCTCGGGTATAGCGCTTAAATGCATGCAGATAATGATGGCGGTAATCATCGGCTTTTCCCAAGGGCTGCAGCCTATAGCAAGCTTTAATTACGGCGCCAGAAATTACGACCGCGTAAAGGAAGCTGTATGGCTTACCCTGAAAAGAGCAGCTGCAGCGAGTATTATAGGCTGGGCGGTTTTTGAGCTTTTCCCCCTTCAGATACTTGAGCTTTTCGGGAGCGGCTCTGATACATATTTTAAATTCGGAGTAATGTATATAAGAGTGTATTATATATTTATGCTTACATATTTTGGACAGCCCATAATATCAAATTTTTTCTCGGCGATTGGAAAACCGAAGCTTGGAATATTTCTGTCTTTAACGCGCCAGGTGATTTTCCTTCTCCCCCTTTTGCTGGTGCTGCCTCTTTTTATGGGGCTTAACGGCGTTATCATAGCAACGCCCATTACCGATATGATTGCTTTTATTTTGTGTTTTACATTGCTTTTCCGTGAATTAAAACGCCCGGAATATCAGGGGGAATGAGAGTTATGAGAATTATGAAATATATGAAAAAGTCTGTTCTGCTTTTTACATTTGCCTGTGTAATGCTGGTATTTACAGGGTGCAAAGCTTCTAATGATTCAACGCTTGATTCATTAAGTGATCTGAATAAGACGGGGATAAAGATCGGAGTATCGGTATCCACCCCGGAGGAAGCCATGCTTAAGGAGGATTTTCCCGATGCCGAGATTATTCCGTATTCTGATTTTGTCATTGGTTATGAGGATGTTTCTAACGGCAAGATAGATGCTTTTGTAGACGGCAGAACTTATATTCAGAAGGCTATTGATAACGGTCTTGACGGCGTTAAGCTTCTTGATGAGGATTATAGTCTGGATAAATCCGCCGTAGGTATTTCGGATGTCAGCAAAATTCCGGATTTGGAGGATAATCTTAATAAATTTATAGCATCCATAAAATCAGACGGAACCTACGAAGATATGTATGAGCGGTGGATCGTAAATGAAAGCGATAAAATGCCTGATATCGATGTGCCTTCGGATTCCGATATAAAACTAAAAGTAGGTACGACGGGTCTGGTTCCACCTTATTCTTATTATGTAGATGAAGAAATCTCCGGCTTTGATATAGAGCTTGCAAAAAGATTTGCGGCATATATGGGGTATTCCCTTGAATTTAAAATATATGATTTTAACGGTGTGGTTGCCGCCATGCAGGGCGGGGATGTAGATCTTGTTATGTCTAATCTTTATTATACCGAAGAAAGGGCAGAATCCATTACTTTTTCCGATCCAATAAACGAGACTCCCGTCGCTGTTCTTGTAGGAGACGGCAGTGATAAGGAAGCATCGCAGGAGAGCGGTCCCGAATACACCACCTTTGACGAGCTTAACGGAAAGACAATATCAATGCTGACGGGAGCTCCTTTTGAAGAGCTGATATCGACAAAGGTCTCCGATGTAGGTCAATTTACGTATTTTACGACTATGGCAGATATGGTAATGGCTCTTAAAGAGGGCAAGACCGACGCTATTTTCATGAATAACGCAGTAGCAAATCTTGCCGTGAACAGGGATCCGGAATTGTCAATCTTTCCTGAAAGCGTGGATACATCGGTCTTTGGCGTTGCGTTTGATAAAGGGGATACCCAAAAGGATATCTGGCAGGAGGCTTTTGAAAGCCTTTCTTCGGAGGATATAGATGCTGCCTGGGAAAAGTGGACCGGTGCCGACGATGACGCAAAAATCCTGCCGGAGCAGGACTGGGAAGGAGCAAACGGCACCGTTACCGTAGCCGCATGTGACTCTCTTGAGCCTATGAGCTATATTGGAGGGGATAATGAGCTTATGGGGCTTGATGAGGAGATCGTCCTTATGATGGCAAAGGAGCTGGATGTCCATGTGGAGTTCGTCGGCATGGAGTTTTCGGCGGTCATGAGCTATGTTCAGTCCGGCAAAGCCCTTATGGGCGTAGGCTCCATAATAGTTACCGATGAGAGGAAGGAAGCCTGCGATTTTATAGAATATTATCCAGCATCCTTTGAGCTTGCGGTAAGGACATCCGGGGATGCTTCCGCTTCCGGGGGCTTTTTGGACAGTGTTTGTGATAGCTTCAGGAAAACATTCATCAGGGAAAATCGCTGGAAGCTCTTTGTGCAGGGCATAGAAACCACGCTTCTTATAACTGTTCTGTCTATTATATTCGGTACGGTTCTTGGCTTTGTGGTATTTCTTTTCTGCAGGAGAGGCAATAAAGTCGCAAACGGGATTGCCGGTGCATTTATCTGGATTATTCAGGGGATGCCTGTTGTAGTCCTTCTTATGATTTTATATTATATTATTTTCGGAAGCGTGGAAATATCCGGCACTCTTGTATCTGTTGCCGGCTTTACGCTGATATTTGCAGCCGCTGTATTCAAAATGATAAAGCTTGGCATTGCGAGTGTCGATATCGGTCAGCAGGAGGCGGCATACGCCCTGGGATTATCCGAGAAAGCATCGTTTTTTAAGATTATCCTTCCTCAGGCAATGCCCCTTATGATGCCCCAATATATAGCGCAGATATCTGCCCTTATAAAAGCCACGGCTATCGTTGGCTATATCGCAGTCCAGGATGTAACAAAGATGGGAGATATCATAAGAAGCCGTACATACGACGCCTTCTTCCCCCTGATAGCAGTAGCAATCGTTTATTATATCCTTGCGGCTTTGCTTATATTTATCGTGCGCTGCATAGAGAAGAGAGCCTTTGCCTGCAGAAGCCGGGGTTAGGAAAACCTTGCTTTATTAAACGAAACTTTGTATAATTTCATCGGTATGTCTGTTCTTTTTGTATTAAAAATAATCGGGCTGATTTTGCTTGTTTTATTGTGCATCCTTCTTGGGGTCATGTTGCTTTTGCTGCTTGTGCCCGTTGTGTTTAGGGGGGATTTTACTTCTTATGAAGAAATAAACGCAAAAGGCACGGTTTCCTGGCTTGGACCTGTTGTACGGTTTCGGGCAGGGTATGATAAGAACGGCTTTTCGTACAGACTTAAAATATTGTTTTTTACAGTCTTATCTTCTGATAAGAAAGAAGATGTATCGGAGGAATTTTTATCGGAAGAGCCTGCGCCCGGAATGGAAGCTGATGCACCGAAAGAAGCCTCCCCAAGGGAGCCTGAGCCGGATGCGACGGCAGAAGAAGCCGCCCCGACAGAAATTAAGCCGGATGCGGCGGCAGAAGAAGCTGCCCCGACAGAGCTTAAGCAGGATGATACCGCACCCGACGAGCCGGAGCGCAAAGAGCCCCCAAAGGCTGAAAAGTCCGGCGCTGTGGGGAAGATTAAAAATATCCTTACATCGGGGAATTTAACAGACGCAATAGGTGTCTTGCTTGGGAAAGTAAAAAAGCTTCTTTCGCATTTTAAATTTAAAATACTTAAGGGCGACGTTTCGTTTAGCGCAGGAGACCCTGCAAATACGGGCTTTGCCACGGGAGCAATATCCCTTGTCCCTGCTGCGTACGGCAGGAAATTAAGCATAAAACCGGATTTTGAATCCGAAGAAGCATATTTTAGGGGATATATAAATGCCGGCGGACATTTCTTTATGATTTACGCAGCGATATTTGCATTATCATTGCTGTTTAATAAAGATATAAAAAGACTCAAAAAATCTATTTAATCGGGAGGATTTATTATGGCAGACAACAGTTTTAAGACGACGGTGGAAACGCTTTTTGGCGGAATGGACGGGTTTATCAACTCAAAGACCGTGGTGGGAGACGCCATAAGTTTTGGCGATACTATTATAGTCCCGCTTGTTGACGTGACATTCGGCGTAGGCGCCGGTGCCTTTTCTCAGCCCCAGAAAAATAACGGTGGCGGCGGCATGGGAGCAAGGCTTACCCCCAGCAGTGTCCTTGTTATTAACGGTGACAAAATCCGTCTTGTAAATATCAGGAACCAGGACGGCATTACAAAGATACTTGATATGGTTCCGGATATAGTAGACAAGGTTACGGATAAA
>CAJOQM010000119.1 GCA_905236845.1 uncultured Lachnospiraceae bacterium
ACATGAACGCCAACGACAATATCATAAAGGAGGACGTCATCCGCACCGCAGTCTACGGAACGGGTAAATTCTTTGACTGGCTGTGCACATTGGATGATGTAAGCAAAGTCTATCATCTGGTTGACCTGGGCTCGGCGGATGCCCACGGTCCCATCTACGGTCCGGGACTTCTGGACTTCCCAAAAAGAATAGTTGACAACTTAAACTGCCGGGACGACGCCATAGGACCGGGCTGGGGCGGCACTTATCTAAAATACACCATGCTTAAGACCATAGAGGAAAAGCATCTGGATGTGCGGATATTTACCGAGCATGCGGCAAAGCACCTGCTCACAAATGAGGACGGCTCTATCAAGGGAGTTATCGCCGAAGACCCGGGCGGAATCACGACTATTCACACTCCCGCCGTCATCCTGGCAACTGGCGGCTTCGGCAAGAGCGATGAAAAGATCCGAGAGTTTATGCCCTCTTTCTTTGAGGGAAAGACGAGGATCCACCGTTTCTCCGTGCCTACGGATACGGGAGACGGCATAGATATGCTCCGTGAGCTTGGCGTAGAGCCCAGACCTGAGCGGCTTAATGTATCAATGTTTGGACCCAAGCACCATCCTTTTTCAAATACTCTGGCAGATATGGCGTTAGAGCCGGATATGCTACAGATAAACCTGAACGGAAAGCGCTGGATAAACGAGGAGGGGCATCTTTTCGGAATGACTCCCCATATAGCGGACCAGCCCTCCGAGATATCCTATGCGGTGCAGGGGCTTTCAGTCCTTGAAGATATTGCGAACCGCTATATCAATAATCCCGCCATGGCTTCAAAGAAGAATCTCTACGAGACATGGAAGGAAGAGCTGGAGGATGAGGCAAAGCTCAAAGTCCCCGTAAAGAAGGCTGATACCATAGAAGAGCTTGCCGAAAAATGCGGTATGCCGGCGGATGCTCTCAGAGAGACCATCTCCCGCTACAATGAATTCTGCAAAACCGGCAAGGACGATGACTTCGGAAAAGATGCGAAGAATCTGGTGCCCGTTCCAGATAAAGGACCATATTATGCTATCTACGGACAGCGTTTCTCCGAAGCTTGCATGGGAGGGCTCATGGTAGACGGCGACTGCCGGGTATTGCGAAACGACGACACCCCCATCCCGGGGCTCTACGGAGTCGGCGACGCTACGAGCGCCATGCACATAAAGGGGCATCTCGCCTCGATATCGGAGCTCACCTGGGGAGTGGCTTCATCCTATACCTCTGGTGTAAACGCCGCAAAATATGCTGATGAAAAGAAAGGGGGAAGGTAAAAATGCTGATATTACAGGATAATACGATATTTGAAACCGTAAAAGACCCCAATATGCAGGCAAAGCGCACCAGGGCGGATCATATCCCCGTGCCGGAGCGCCTTAATTCCTTTAACGAAATCGAAGCTACATATACAAAGGAGCAGGCGGAAAACGAGGCTGCCCGCTGCCTTAAGTGCCCCACCCACTGGTGCCAGAAGATGTGCCCTGCAGGGGTTCCGGTAACGGACTTTATAGCAGCCTTTAGGGGCGGTGATATCGAGGGCGCTTATAAGCTCATCCGCTCCGCCTCCACCCTTCCCGAAATATGCTCCCGGGTCTGCCCCCAGGATAAGCAGTGCCGGTCAAACTGCACCCGCTCTATCAATAACCAGGCCGTAGGAACGGGAAACCTTGAGCGATATGTGGTTGAGCAGCATTACGCATCCGGAAAGGGCGAGGAAAATGCGCCCTCTACAGGCAAAAAGATAGCTGTCATAGGCTCGGGTCCCGCAGGACTTTCCGCAGCCCAGGCTCTCGTATCAAAGGGACATTCCGTAACAGTCTATGAAAAGGACGACAGAGCCGGCGGGCTCCTTGAATACGGCATTCCCAATATGAAGCTGGAAAAGAGCATTGTGGAGCGCAAGGTAAAATCCCTTGAAAGCCAGGGGGTAAAGTTTGTGCTTAATACAGCTGTGGGTGCTGGTGCAGATACCGGCTCTGGTTCCGGCTCGGGTGCGGTTGACATAACGCCCGACGACCTGATAAAAGATTTCGACGCCGTTATCCTTGCCATAGGCACAAGAAATGCCCGGATGATAAACGCTGATAATATCGCATTAGCAAAGGGAGTATATACAGCAGTCCAATATCTCTCATCCACCACAAAATCCCTGCTTGATTCTGACATGACAGACGGGAAGAATATTTCCGGCAAGGATAAGGATGTCATCATAGTAGGAGGCGGCGATACGGGTAACGACTGCGTCGGCACGGCTATCCGTAACGGCGCAAAATCTGTCACCCAGATAGAGATGATGCCCAAGCATATGGGAAACGATATCGTAACCGCCCCGCATTATCCCAAAATTCCCGAGCGAAAGGTCAATACATCCCAGGAAGAAGCCAGGATGGTCTATGCAAAGGATCCCCATATCTATCAGGCTACCGTTAAGTCTGTAAATACAGATGCGTCCGGGAATATCGAATCCGTAACCATAGTTTCACTCGAGGCAAAAACGGATGATGACGGAAGGCTTCAAATGAAGGAAATCCCCGGAACGGAAAAGACCCTGCCCTGTGGACTTCTTCTTATCGCAGCAGGATTCTCCGGTCCCGAAAAAAAGGTTACAGAGGCTTTCAATGTCGCAACAGACGCAAGAACCAATATAACGGCGGATAATTTTGCCACAAACATCGACAAAGTATTTACCTGTGGCGACTGCCATACAGGCCAGTCCCTCGTCGTCAAAGCCATGGTGGAAGGTCGCAACTGCGCCGAGGCTGTGGATGCGTATGTGTCGTGAGCACAAGAGAACAAATAATGTTTGTGTACCCATCCCGTCGTATTATTCTTTAAAAAGTTTTAGAATGTGTTTAGAAAATATTTATAATTCAAAAGGAGGAAACTTATGTTTACAAATGTGTGGATCTCCGCTCTTTTCGTAATAGCGGCCATCGTGATTTTCATCATCCTTTGTTTCAAGGGTGTACATACGGGAATCTCAGCCATTATTGCGATGCTGATCGGAGCATTCGGATCGACTGAAGACTACTATACATCGGTCTTCGTAACATTCCCATCCGGAGTTGCATCTTTGGTACAGCTTATGTTCTTTGTCTTTACCATGTCAGGTCTCTTGGGATATCTGATGCAGGAGACAGGGTGTTCAATGGCTGTAGGTAACAAGATGATCAAGCTCCTGGGTACCGACAGGGCATGGATTGCCATCACCCTGACATCCGTTATCCTGACAATGGCAGGCGTTGGTACATTCATCTTTGTCGTAGTTGTAGTAGCAGCTCCCCTTATGCAGGCAGCAAATCTGCCCCGTAAGGTAGGTATGATCGCTGCCCAGGGTATTGCCCCGGCCATAAACTTCTGTATGCCGGTTGCAAACGTGCCGGGCTCTCTTCCCAATATGTTCCTGGGCACATCAATCTATGATGCAATGGGTCTTTCCATCGCCACAGGCTGCGTCGGCATCCTGCTTTTCATCTTCTATCAGGTTCGCCTGGTAAAGAAGGCCCGGGAGAACGGCGAAGGCTATGATGGCGAAGAAGTACACCTTGATATAAACGAGGACGAGCTTCCCAGCTTTGGCGTGGCTTTGATACCCCTTATAACGGTTATCATTACATCCATTATATTCAGCAACATTACTTATATGAACGCCACCTATGATACCTGGGCTACACAGCTTGTAGCTTTGGCTCAGCTTTGCGGTGTACTTATGATAGTAATCCTTTGCTGGAAGCAGGTAAAGAACATCGGTATCGTAAAGATGCTTTCCGAAGGCTGCACCAGCATGTGGCCCTTCCTGGTAATGATGGGCTGCGTATACGGCTTCGGTCAGGTAGTTACCAAGTGTGCTGCCGTTGAGCCTATCCAGAACGCAGTGCTGAACCTGAACGTAAATCCCTACATCACGGCTATGATTTCCGTAGCTGTTATCGCAGGACTTTGCACCGACGGTATCTCGGCTATGATGGTATGGCTTCCCATGTTTGGTCAGACATATATCGATATGGGCGTAAATGCCGGCGCATTGAGAAGACTGCTTCTTTGTACGACTCAGACCTTCGACTCACTGCCCCATGCGCAGTCAGTCGCAAATACACTTGGTGTATTCGGTCTTACCCACAAACAGGCATACAAGGAACTGTTTATTACGACGGTTCTCTTCCCTGTTATCTTCTCAATATTCTGCTGCATCTGCTGTATCCTTTTCTATGGAGTAGCATAAAAAAGCAGCCGGAGAGCTTAACAAAATCAAGCCACAGGCGAAATTTAAAATCAAGAAACAAAGCCGGTCGTATTGGCCGGCTTTGTTCTATGATAAATATAACCTTCTGTATATCTCCTCCGGGTCTTCCCCTTTCGTTGCTGTATTATTTCCTCCTTTCAACATGCATCCATCAATATGTTACACCTGAATGATAACTGCTTTCAGACATATTTTCAACTACATTCAGCCCACGAAATTGCACTTTCAGCCTTTTATTACCCCGACATACTGTATGTAGGAGAGAAAAATCTTCCTACACATGACATTTTTCCTCTTTTTTGTCATGTGAGAGAGAAAAATCTTCCCTACACATGACTTTTTTCTCCCTTTGGGCATGGGGTTATAACATATCTGTCCGTTTTTACAACCCCAATATATTATCCATGTGTACCAGCACAAAATCCCTCCATATTTTCGTGCTCACTGCAAATTGACATTAATCCGCTCTGCCATTAGAATATACGATGTTGCGCAGAAAAATTTCACTTTAGGAAAATTATCATGAAAAACAACTCTCCCGCTATGCGGGCTTTATACATAATACTGGTACCTGTGGTGCTGCTTATAATACTCTTAAATACCGGCTGGCTTCAGTCGGTGCTGCCAGCTGCATCCGTAGCGGGACATTCCTATACTACCGTTGAATACAACTTTTATTATTTTGATTATTACAACGCTTTCCTTGAAGAGCACGAAGATGAGCTGGATACGCTTGGCTATGATACAAACACCGCCGCCCGCTCCCAGGATTACAATGACGAAATGACCTGGCAGGACTTTTTTCTTGCGAGAGCCGAGGAAGAGATGGCTGAATGCGCCTATTATCACGACCTTGCAGAAGAAGCGGGATATGAGTTTTCCGATAGTGACCTTACATTATATAACGAGCAGACGGAGCACAATCAGGAGCTAATAGATACCTTCGGACTTAAAGAGTCAAATTTCTATATTTCATATTACGGTAGAGGCATGACCGAAAGCAAATATAATGAAATGCTTAAATATAAGTCCGAGGCATATTCCTATAAGGAAAAGCTTATATCTCTGGAAGAAACCAAAATATCGGACGATGCTATTAGCGAATATCTTTCCGAAAACAACATAACCGATGATTATCTTAGCGTTAATTTAAGCGTAATAACCCTAAGCGCCACTCCCGACAGGGCGACGGAGTCGCTTACGGCGGCAGGTCTTAATGCCCTGTCAGAGAAGCTTGACGCCCTCCTTAACCGGTATAATGGCGGCACTGATTTTTCTGAGCTTCAAAGCGCATATTCAGATCTTCAGCTGGGAGATGAAAGCGGAGATCTTGCCAATGCTACAAAAGCCGACCTTCCGGATGCTTTGACACAAATATATCTGGAAAAACAGGAGGATTTTTCCGAAGGCGATGCAAGATGCGTTACGGATGACGAAAACGGAGTAGGATATTTTGTGGTATTTAACAACTTCGGAGCATCCGGCGCCGAGGCGGAGGCCTCAGAGGTTCTGGCGAAAGAAAATATCGAAAACGCAGCACAAGATGCATGCGAATCCGATTACGCCGTAACCCGCAATCCCATAGGCATGAGCCTTGCTACAAATTAGTAAATCGGAGTAAATAATCATGGCAAGAAGACAGGGCAACAAACCCGTATACAAAAAGAAGAAAACAGAAGAAGAAATCCGCATCGAGCAAGAGGCGATCGAAAAGGAGCAGCACAGAAGACGCAATGTGTCCAGGCATTCTGTTATGATAGTTGCCTTCTCCGCAATATTCGTAGCAGTCGCTTTTATAGGGCGCTGGGTTTATGCGGTACAGGACGGATTTTACGATAGCTACGTCAAGGTAGATGATACTGTGGATACCGCTCTTTCGGGAGCTACGGGGCTCACTCATACGGATGAAGAAAACGAAGCCCTGACCGCTCTTGGCACGGATTGGGATCTTTTTACCGGCTCCCGCCTCCGGGATGAGGTTTACGTAACTCTTGACGGAGACGATCCTTCGGATAAAGAATCTACCACTCTCCATGCCGGCCTTTATTATAATGAATCCGACATTACGGTCATCGTCCTTCAGCGCTTTGGTCTTGACAGCACAGACGATTTCCTTGCGGGATCTGCCCTCTATGAAGAGACCGGCTGCAATATCCTGCTGCCTGACGCCCGCTGCCACGGCGAAAGCACAGGGGATGTATTTGGATGGGGATATTTTGAGCAAAATGATATTGCCGTATGGTGTAACGAAATAGACTCCATGTACGGTGAACAGAAATATATTCTCTGGGGCGAAGGCGTCGGCGCAAATACTGCGCTTTTCGCCGCCCTTAACGGTCTGCTTCCCGACAGCGTATGCGCTATAGTTGCGGAGAGCCCTTATGGTTCCGTTCACCAATTGGCAAACCGCAATATATTTAAATGGTATGCCGTACCGGGATTCCCCTTCCTCACAGCCATTGAGGCCAAGGTAAACATGACGGATAACGGATTTAAGATCTCCGATACAAATCTCTTAAAAACAATAGAAAATGCCGGAACATCTACAGATATCCCGGTTCTTTTCACATATTCCACAGGAGATGAATTCATCCCGGCTGATTATACTACGGAATTAATCGAAGCCTATCCGGATGCCAACAAGCAGCAGATAAAAGGCTCCGGCACCCACGGCACAGTGTTTAGCGAATGCGAGGATGAAATCCTAAGCCAGATCAAAGAGCAGCTTTAAAGAAATACTCATTTTCTCTCATCAAGCGCTTCCTGCTCCTTAAAACTCCTGGGGTGTGCGTCGGAGCGCACCCTCATATATTCAAGGATACGCAAGGAATAAAGGAACGAGAATAATTCATCATTATCCTCTATCTTTGTGCCCAGTAATTCAAAGCACTTGTTCACACGATAGGTCACGGTATTTTTGTGCATAAAAAGAACCTGCGCCGTATGGGAAATGGAGCGGGAAGACTCCAGATATATGTGCAGAGTCTTGGTAAAATCCGTACCGTTTTGCTCATCATAACGCACAAGCTCAAGTATTTTGTGATGGCAAAACTGTGCGAGCGAATAGTCATTGCCCACGATATCCATCATATGATAGCAGGCAAATTTATCGTAATTATAATATACCTTTTCTATCTGAAGTGTAGCGCCCAGATCCGCCATGGCAAGCGCCTGACGGGAATACGGCTCACACATATTAAGGTCTTTGAAAGGCTGGCTCACTCCCACTACCAGATTATATTTTTCCACCATATCCGTAAGCGGGATTTCAGATACATTTTCAATATCAAAAGACTTATCCGTATGCACAAGACAGACTATATGCATATCAAAGAAAACACACTGGCACATAGCCACCGATCGAATGGCGTCTATGAGATCGTTTAAAGGTATTTGACCTTTTTTGACCTCTTTCCTGGGGAAAATATTAAGAACATAATGAACAGTATCTTCAGACCAGTTAAAAGCCTTTGTATAGTTTTCTATCATGTCTTCCGGAAAATTTTCACCCCGGAGCATCTGGAAAAACAGGCTCTCTAAAGTCTGGGAGCTGTCATGACCCAAAGGATATCTTTCCCCTATCAAAAAACGACAGACAAAGCCGGACAATATTTCCACAATATCTATGTCTTCATCGGTAAATTCCCTGAAA
>CAJOQM010000120.1 GCA_905236845.1 uncultured Lachnospiraceae bacterium
CCTTGGCTCATCAAGAGGCTTCATTATACCACAAGGGCATTTGAAGCTCTAAGACTCAAACTGCGCTTCGCTTGTTTTCGCCAAGAGACTTCATTATACCATAGTATATCCGCCGTCTACGGGGATGGCCGCACCGGTGATAAAGCGGGCGTCGTCACTTACGAGGAAGGCGATGATGGATGCGATTTCGAAATCCTCGCCGATTCTGTGCATGGGATGAAGATCCCTGTATGCCTGCTTCTCATTTTCGGGAACAAGCGGAGTGTTGATAACGCCGGGGCAAACGCAGTTTACGCGGATGTTCTCTGCGGCGTATGCTGTACCTGCGGCCTTTGTCAGGTTTACGACGCCGCCCTTTGCAGCTGAGTAAGCTACGTTTGAAGGAACGGCTACAAGGCCGAACATAGACGCAAGGTTTACGATGGCGCCGCCGTTACCCTGCTTGCGGAACTGCATGATGGCGTATTTGTCTGCCAGCATGACGCCGGTGTAGTCTACAGAATTTACCTTATTCCAGTTGTCCAGAGTCTCGTCTGCGATGGCGTTGTTCTCTCCGCCGATACCTGCGGATGCTACCAGGATATCCAGTGAACCGTATTTTTCTACAGCCATGTCGCATGCTGCCTTTACATCTTCCTCTACGGTCACGTTTGTACGAATATATGAAAGGGGAGCTCCGGGGAATTCCTTGAGGATTTCTTCCGCTACTTCACCTATCTTTTCGGAATAATCGGCAATGACGACCTTTGCGTTACTTTCGATAAAGCGCTTTGCCGTAGCAAGGCCCAGTCCGCTTGCGCCGCCTGTAACCAGAGCTACGCGGCCCGTCAGGTCGATCTTTACATTTTTTCTCATTTCTACTTCTGCCATTTTTTAATTACCTCCGTTTTGAAAAAAGTATTTTAATGGTGTAAGGTTTACAATTAGCAGAATAAATGATGAAAAACCCTGTGTCAACAATAGTTATTAAGTTGTCAGGAAAGTTTATTTTTTGTCAGGAATGTTGGAAAATTAACGAAAAAAGGGTTGACACGACCTGCGAGTTATGTTAGTATAACCTCCGTTAGATATGACTAACCGACGTAAAAATGAAATGCAAAGAAAGCCTCTTATCATATATAGAGGTTTTTCTTTGGGGATTGAGTTAGATACAACTAACCGAAAGGAGGATTGCCATGAGCGTGGTTATAATAGGCGGTAATGAATGTATGGAACGCAGATACAAGGATCTTTGCGGCAAGTATGGCTGTGATGCAAAGGTATTTTGCAAATTCAAGAACGGGATGAAGTGCAGGATAGGCTCACCGGATTTAATGATACTTTTCACCAATACGGTGTCTCACAAGATGGTGCAGTTTGCGCTGAACGAGGCGACGGATTCTACGAAGGTGGTGCGAAGCCACACAAGCTCCATGTCGTCCCTCACCCAGATTCTGGATGAAAACGCCAAGATTGCTTAATGTGACTGTATGAATCATGTGATTACCTGATAGATTTTCTCAATATAATACCTTTTCCCTCAAAGTCAAGAATTTTTTCAAAAAGTTCTTGACTTTGTATTTTCAGTCTGTTACAATGTCATTTGCACTTTGCGAGGAAGTGGGTATTTTGCGCCCATTTTTGCGCTTTTCTACGTATCAAAGCAGCCTTTCAATTTAACAACACACAACGAGGTGAACGCCTAATGGAGAAAAACAGAATCCGTCCGGTGAAATCGGGCAAAGGTATTCGGATGAGCTATTCGCGCCAGAAAGAGGTATTGGATATCCCCAATCTGATTGAGGTGCAGAAAAATTCATATAATTGGTTCATCACCGATGGATTAAAGGATGTGTTTAAGGACATATCCCCGATTGAGGGAAGGGGCGGAACCTTAAGCCTCGAATTTGTTGATTACAAACTCTGCGACGACGAGATCAAATACGATATTCCCGAATGCAAGGAAAGGGATGCTACCTATGCCGCAAAGCTCAAGGTAAAGGTGCGTCTTTATAATAAGGAACTCGGTGATATTAACGAGCATGAGATATTTATGGGAGACCTCCCCAAGATGACGGAGAACGGTACTTTCGTTATCAATGGTGCGGAGCGCGCCATCGTATCCCAGCTGGTTCGTTCTCCGGGTGTATATTTCGGTATGAATCGCGACAAATCCGGAAAGCGTCTTTATACCGCTACTGTTATGCCCTCCCGCGGTGCATGGCTTGAGTATGAGACAGACGTAAACGACATATTCTATGTGCGCGTGGACAGAACCCGCAAGGTACCCATTACCGTGCTGGTACGTGCGCTGGGTTACGGTACTAATGAGGAGATTCTTGAGCTCTTCGGCGAAGAACCTATGATAGTTGCCAGCATCGAGAAGGATCCTGCAAAGAATCCCGATACGGGAGAGGGATCTTATGAGCGAGGTCTTCTTGAGCTCTACAGGAAGATACGTCCCGGCGAGCCTCTTACGGTAGAGAGCGCAGAGCAGCTTATAATGGGTATGTTCTTCGATGCGAGGCGCTACGACCTGGCAAAGGTGGGCCGCTTTAAATACAATAAGAAGCTTTCATTCAGAAATCGTATATCCGACCATGTCCTTGCGGAGGATGTAGTAGATCCTTCTACAGGTGAAGTAGTGGCTGAGAAGGGCACCAAGGTATCACGCGACCTTGCAGATACCATCCAGGACACGGCTGTACCTTATGTAATGATAGAAACAGGCGCAGAAGACGGACATGCAGTAAAAGTCCTTTCCAATATGATGGTTCATCTGGAGAATTTCTGCGATATTACCTTAAACGACCTTGAAGTAAAGAATGAATTCAGGGTTTATTATCCCAAGCTCATGGAGATACTGGAAGCGTATTCAGACAAGAAAGACCGCATCCGTGCCATGAAAAATGAGATAACGGAGCTTATTCCCCGACATGTCACACCCGAAGATATGATAGCTTCCATAAGCTATATGCTGCATCTTCAGTATGACATAGGTAATATAGACGACATTGACCACCTGGGCAACCGCCGCATCCGTGCGGTAGGTGAGCTCCTTCAGAACCAGTACCGCATCGGACTTACCCGTCTTGAGCGTGTGGTGAAGGAACGTATGTCTACCCAGGAGTCAGAGAATATTACGCCCCAGAGTCTTATAAATGTAAAGCCGGTAGAAGCTGCCGTCAAGGAATTCTTCGGTTCTTCACAGCTTTCACAGTTTATGGATCAGAATAACCCGCTGGGCGAGCTGACTCACAAAAGAAGGCTTTCCGCATTGGGACCCGGCGGACTTTCCAGAGACCGCGCAGGTTTTGAGGTTCGAGATGTACATTATTCCCATTACGGACGTATGTGCCCCATTGAGACTCCTGAAGGACCCAACATCGGTCTTATAAACTCTCTTGCATCCTATGCAAGGATTAACGAATACGGCTTTATCGAGGCTCCTTACAGGAAGATCGACAAGACCGACCCCGAGAACCCCAAGGTTACGGATGAGGTTGTTTATATGACAGCCGATGAGGAGGACAACTACCACGTAGCCCAGGCGAATGAAGCCTTAGACGACGAGGGACATTTCGTAAAGAATAATGTATCCGGCCGTTTCCGCGAGGAGACTCAGGAATACGATAAGACCATGTATGATTTCATGGATGTATCACCCAAGATGGTGTTCTCCGTGGCTACATCTCTTATTCCCTTCCTGGAAAACGACGATGCAAACCGCGCCCTTATGGGTTCAAACATGCAGCGTCAGGCAGTGCCTCTTATGACGACGGAAGCTCCCGTAGTAGGTACGGGTATGGAGCAGAAGACCGCCGTGGATTCGGGCGTTTGCTGCGTAGCAAAGCGCGCCGGCACCATAGAGCGTGTCGAAGCCAGGGAAATTGACATCAGATATGATGATGACAAATCCCTTGAAACACTTATGCTGACCAAATTCGAAAGGTCAAACCAGAGTAACTGCTACAACCAGCGCCCCATCGTAAATGTGGGCGACCACGTAGAGGCGGGCGAAGTCCTTGCAGACGGACCTTCCACCTCACAGGGCGAGCTTGCTTTAGGAAAGAATCCTCTTATCGGGTTCATGACCTGGGAAGGCTACAACTACGAGGATGCGGTTCTTCTTTCGGAGCGCCTCGTACAGGATGATGTATATACGTCTATTCATATAGAAGAATACGAAGCAGAAGCCAGGGATACAAAGCTGGGACCCGAGGAAATCACAAGAGACGTCCCCGGTGTCGGCGAGGAAGCTTTGAAGGACCTTGACGAAAACGGTATTATCCGCATCGGTGCAGAGGTTCGTGCCGGAGATATTCTTGTAGGTAAAGTTACCCCCAAGGGTGAGGCGGATCCCACAGCCGAAGAGCGGCTTTTGCGCGCCATATTCGGTGAGAAGGCAAGAGAAGTCAGGGATACATCCCTCAAGGTGCCTCACGGCGAATACGGCATCGTCGTTGATGCAAAGGTATTTACCAGGGAGAACGGCGACGAGCTCCCCACCGGCGCAAATATGGCAGTACGCATTTATATAGCACAGAAGAGAAAGATTTCCGTAGGTGACAAGATGGCCGGTCGTCACGGCAACAAGGGTGTGGTTTCCCGCATCCTTCCCGTAGAGGATATGCCTTTCCTTCCCAACGGTCGTCCTCTTGATATCGTGCTTAATCCTCTGGGCGTGCCTTCCCGTATGAACATAGGACAGGTGCTGGAGATTCACCTTTCCCTTGCGGCAAAGGCTCTTGGATTCAACATATCTACTCCCGTCTTTGACGGTGCAAACGAGGTCGATATCCAGGACACTCTGGAGTTGGCGAATGATTATGTAAACCTCGAATGGGATGAATTCGAAAAGAAATACAAGAAAGAACTTCTGCCGGAGGTAATGGATTATCTTCACGAGAATCTTGACCACAGAGAGCTTTGGAAGGGTGTGCCCATTTCAAAGGATGGAAAGGTTCGCTTAAGAGACGGCCGCACGGGTGAATATTTTGACAGCCCCGTTACCATAGGTCACATGCATTACTTAAAGCTCCACCATCTCGTAGACGACAAGATACATGCCCGTTCGACCGGTCCGTACTCTCTCGTTACCCAGCAGCCTCTGGGCGGTAAAGCCCAGTTCGGCGGTCAGCGATTCGGAGAGATGGAGGTTTGGGCTCTTGAGGCTTATGGCGCAGCGTATACTCTCCAGGAGATACTTACGGTTAAGTCTGATGATGTCGTTGGTCGTGTGAAGACATACGAAGCTATCATAAAGGGTGAGAATATACCCGAGCCGGGCGTGCCCGAGTCCTTTAAGGTGCTTCTCAAGGAGCTTCAGTCACTTGCGCTTGACGTGCGGGTGCTTGACGAGGACGGCAATGAAGTAGAGCTTAAGGAAACAAGCGAATACGGAAATACAAATATCAATTCCATCATAGATTCAAACCGCAGTTTTACCGAGGAGGAAGAGAAGAATCTTGCCAAGATCGGTATGCAGAGAATGCGCGTTGAGAACGACGAGCTTGTAGCCGATGAGGATGAGGTCGAGGATGACGATTCCGTTGATATCGAAGAAGATATGCCTGCGGATTTTGATGTAAGCGAATTGGATGCAGATGGTGATGCGGATATGGATTTTGCCATGTCAGGCGCCATTGACGAAGAATAAGGTTAGAAAGGGGTAAGCGATGCCGGAATTTGCAAACGAAAAAGACAACGGTGCAGTGACTTTTGATGCAATGCGCATAGGACTGGCTTCTCCCGAGGCCATCCGCAAATGGTCACACGGCGAGGTCACCAAACCCGAAACCATCAATTACAGAACCTTGAAGCCCGAGAAGGACGGTCTTTTCTGTGAGAAAATATTCGGACCTTCAAAGGATTGGGAGTGCCATTGCGGTAAATACAAGAAGATCAGATATAAGGGCATAATCTGCGACAGATGCGGCGTGGAAATAACCAAGTCATCCGTCCGCAGGGAGCGCATGGGTTCCATAGAGCTGGCTGCTCCTGTTTCCCATATCTGGTATTTCAAGGGTATCCCCAGCCGTATGGGACTTATCCTGGATATCTCTCCCAAGATGCTCGAGAGGGTGCTTTATTTCGCATCCTATATCGTTCTGGATCCTGCAGACAGTGAGCTTGTAAAGAAGCAGATACTTCGCGATGATGAATATCAGCAGGCAAGGGAAGATTACGGCAACGGATTCCGTGTGGGCATGGGCGCAGAGGCTGTGCTTGAGCTCTTAAGAGAAATTGACCTCGATCAGGAATCCGAGGATCTTAAGGAAGAGCTGCGCAATACCACAGGTCAGAAGCGTGCCAAGATCATAAAGAGACTGGAGGTCATTGAGGCTTTCCGTGAGTCCGGAAACAAGCCTGAATGGATGATACTTCAGGTAATACCTGTTATTCCTCCCGATCTTCGTCCCATGGTACAGCTCGACGGCGGCAGGTTCGCAACCTCCGATTTGAACGATCTTTATCGCCGTATAATAAACAGAAATAACCGACTTAAGAGGCTTCTTGATATCGGAGGCCCCGATATTATCGTGCGCAACGAGAAACGTATGCTTCAGGAGGCAGTGGATGCCCTTATAGATAACGGCCGCAGAGGCCGCCCTGTTACAGGCCCGGGCAACCGCGCTTTGAAGTCTCTTTCTGATATGCTTAAGGGTAAGGGCGGACGTTTCCGTCAGAACCTTCTCGGTAAGCGTGTGGACTACTCCGGACGTTCCGTTATCGTAGTAGGTCCCGAGCTTAAGATTTATCAGTGCGGACTTCCTAAAGAGATGGCTATAGAGCTGTTCAAGCCGTTCGTTATGAAAGAGCTTGTATCCGGAGGTCTTGCGCATAATATAAAAAATGCGAAGAAGATGATGGAGCGCCTTAATCCTGAGGTTTGGGATGTGCTTGAAAAGGTAATCAAGGAGCACCCCGTTATGCTTAACCGTGCCCCGACCCTCCACAGACTGGGTATTCAGGCTTTCGAGCCTATCCTCGTAGAGGGTAAGGCCATAAAGCTTCATCCCCTTGTTTGTACCGCATTTAATGCCGATTTCGACGGCGACCAGATGGCGGCGCATCTGCCCCTTTCTGTAGAGGCACAGGCAGAGTGCAGATTTATGCTGCTTTCGCCCAACAACCTCTTGAAGCCTTCGGACGGTGGTCCCGTGGCTGTTCCTTCACAGGATATGGTACTTGGTATATATTACCTTACCATGGGACGGATGGTGGATCATTCTGATGATGCGGAGCTTGACGCTTCGATTAAGAAGGTTTACAAATCTCAGGAAGAGGTTGAAAAGGATCTTGGTCTTTCCGGAAAGGAAGGCAAAATCAGCATTGAGACCCAGATTAAATTCCTTGTGGATGAAAACAGCGGCAGATACGTTATATGCACTCCCAGGGATCTTATGGGACATTATTTTGCAAGCACCGATCACGCAATACTTGCATATGAGAACAAGGATATTACGCTCCACCAGAAGATTCATGTAAAGAGAAACGTGGAGCTTCCCGACGGCACAAAGGGATCCGCTATATTGGAGACTACTCTGGGAAGACTTATATTTAACGAAATACTTCCCCAGGATCTTGGCTTTGTAGACAGATCCGAGGCTACCCTTATCCAGGATTCCAAGAGGAACAAGTGGACAAAGGAGCAGACAGATGAGGAGCGCATCCGCCGTAATGCGGCTCTTGAGGTAGATTTCCATGTAGGCAAGAAGGGTCTTAAGGAAATCCTCGAGAAGGTTATTAACGTACATGGTGCAACCAGGACGGCAGAGGTTCTCGATGCCGTTAAGACCATGGGTTATTCATTCTCTACCAAGGCGGCAATGACGGTTTCCATATCGGATATGACCGTGCCTCCTTCAAAGCCCGAGCTTTTGGAACAGGCTCAGGAGAAGGTTGATGCCATCCAGAAGAATTATCGCCGCGGTTTTGTTACGGATGAAGAGCGTTACAACCAGGTAATAGAAACCTGGAAGAAGACTGACGAAGAGCTTACAAGAAGGCTTCTTTCCGGTCTGGACAAATACAACAATATCTCCATGATGGCTGATTCCGGAGCCCGCGGTTCCGATAAGCAGATAAAGCAGCTGGCAGGTATGCGCGGACTTATGGCGGATACTACCGGACGTACTATCGAGCTTCCCATTAAGTCAAACTTCCGTGAAGGTCTTGACGTATTGGAGTACTTTATTTCTGCTCACGGAGCCCGTAAGGGACTTTCCGATACGGCTCTTCGTACGGCGGATTCGGGATACCTGACCCGTCGTCTCGTAGACGTATCACAGGATCTTATCATCCGTGAAAACGACTGCTCCGAGGGCAAGGATGTGATCCCGGGAATGGAAGTAGCCAAATTCATGGAAGGCGAAGAGCTGGTAGAATCTTTAAGGGAGCGTATTACCGGCCGCTTCTCCTGCGAAGAGATCGTGGATGTAGACGGCGAAGTAATCGTTCGCCCGAACCAGATGATTACTCCCGCCCGCGCAGAGAGGATTATCAGCAGCGGTGTGGATGCAGACGGCAATGAAATTACATCCGTAAAAATACGTACTATCCTTACATGCCGCTCACATCACGGCGTGTGTGCAAAATGCTACGGCGCAAACATGGCTACAGGTCAGCCCGTACAGATCGGCGAGGCTATCGGTATTATCGCTGCGCAGTCCATCGGTGAGCCCGGTACACAGCTTACCATGCGTACATTCCATACAGGCGGTGTGGCAGGCGGAGATATTACACAGGGTCTTCCCCGTGTCGAGGAGCTCTTTGAGGCGAGAAAGCCCAAGGGACTTGCGACTATCTCTGATATAGACGGTAAGGTTTCCTTCAGTGAGGAAAACAAGAAAAAGCGCGAGATCATCGTTACCGGCAAGGATGCGGAAGTACATAAATACGAGATTGCATACAGCTCAAGGCTTAAGGTATCCGACGGCGATATGGTTAAGGCGGGAGACGAGCTTACGGAAGGTTCCGTAAATCCCCATGATATCCTTAGGATCAAGGGAGTAAGGGATGTGCAGGATTACCTGCTCCGCGAAGTTCAGCGCGTATACCGCCTGCAGGGTGTTGAGATTAATGATAAGCATATCGAAGTTATTGTGCGCCAGATGCTTAAGAAGGTACACATCGAAGATAACGGAGATTCAAACTTCCTGCCCGGCTCTATGGTTGATATCCTTGACTTTGAGGATGTAAACAGCAAGCTTGAAGAAGAGGGCAAGGAGCCTGCTATAGGCGAGAGAGTCATCCTCGGTATTACCAAGGCGTCTCTTGCTACGAATTCCTTCCTGTCCGCAGCGTCATTCCAGGAGACTACAAGAGTCCTTACGGATGCCGCTATCAAGGGCAAGGTAGACTCACTTATGGGTCTTAAGGAAAATGTCATCATAGGTAAGCTTATACCTGCAGGTACCGGTATGAAGCGCTACCGCAATGTGCAGCTGAACACCGATACCCAGATGTCTGCCTTTGACGAGGCAATGGCAGCTGCCGAAGAAGCCCGTGAGGAAGACGGGGCAGAAGCTGCAGAGCAGGGTGTGGATTTTGTCGAAGGCGAAGCAGCTGAAGCTCAGGTTACGGAAGAAACCGCCGTACCCGTAGAAGTATAATATATGCATCCGCAGTTTGTATGCATAGGTTTTCAAAAATGCGGCACTACAACGCTGTATGATATATTAAAACAACATTCGAAAGTCGCTCTTACCCGGGATGTAAAAGAACCTATGTTCTACCGGGTGAGGGGGCTTCGTTTGTTATTTGGGGCAAAATGGTACGAGCGCAGATATTTTCCGGATAATCTCTCATATGATGGAAAAGTTTTGGGAGAAATAAACGCAGGGCTTACCTTCGGCAATGCTCCGGATAAGATAGGCAAAGATTTTCCGAAGGATACGAAGCTTATATTTATGATGAGAAATCCCGCAGACAGGGCATATTCTGCCTACAGATTCTTTAACGCCATGGGATTTTTGTCCGGAGACGTCATGAAATATGATGCAAAATACGGTCATGCCCAAGGCTTTGACAGATATGTAAGGTCTGTTTTGAATAATCCGAAAAAACGCCGCAGGATTCTTAAAGACCAGATGAAGTATATCGTTTTTTCCCAGGGATTTTATGATTATCACGTAGAAAGATATCTTAAATATTTTCCAAAGGAGCAAATGAAATTTATCGTCTTTGAGGAATTTGTAAATGACGAGGAGGGAATCTGTAAAGAAATCTATGATTTTATAGGGGTTCCCGTAGATCCGAATGTGAGATACGGGATATCAAGCAATGAAGGAAATATCCATCCCCGGAGCCCATTCTGGGGGAAATACGGAATGTTTGATATGGGAGCTCATTATGTTGAATACGAATTCTTCGAATGGGCAAGGTTTATCCCTCATATTTATAAGTATGTTGTCCGGCCGTTGCATGAAGCTACCCAGGCTTTCTGCGTGATTCCCGACGGGAGCAAAGAGAAAATGCTCCCCGAAACAAGGGAGCTTTTGCGGAAATTCTATGCGAAATCTGTTATCAATATGAGCAAAATCGCAGGCAGAAATCTGGGGGAAGTGTGGAGATAAACCGGTTGTACATAAACCGGACTGCCTGCATGATTCGGATTGCCTACAGCCAGCAATTTCTCGCCACCTTGAGGGCTGTCATGGAAACGCCTACGATTACGAGAATGGTTCCGGTGGCGCGGTTTAAGGTTTCATTGGGGATGTGATTTGCGATATCGGCGCTCCCCCGGGCAGCTACCAGCGTTACGGCGGAGCATTCTATAAGTACGAAAAGATCCGGGATTCCTCCGGATATGATATGTGAGATCCCTCCCGTAAGGGCGGTAAAAGTCATTATAAAGACGCTGGTTCCTATGGCTTTTTTCAGGTTATATCCTATGATGGCAGTAAGGACAAAGAGCATCATAAGTCCGCCGCCTGCCCCGATAAATCCGCATACAAAACCGATATATATCCCGCAGATAAGGGTTTCAGCAATCCTTCTTTGGCGGGATTTTTCTTTGATTTTGTATTCGGTATTCCTAACCGGACTGATAAAGAATTTAAGCCCGAGGATAGTAGTCATTATCGTTGCGAAATATCCCATGGCGTTATCCGGGACATTTACGGCGACCAGGCTTCCCACAGCCGTCATTATAAGGACGGTAACCATCATAAGAAGTCCGCCTTTAATATCTATGTTTCCTGCTTTGGCATAGGTACGGGCGGTGGATGCGGAGGCCAGCACATCGGAAAGCAAGGCTATGCCGATCGCCTGGTAGGGAGATATCCCCAACAGCCCGATAAGCATGGGAGATATGACTGTTGCAGCGGATATTCCGGCAAAGCCTGTGCCGAACCCGGCTCCCAGCCCTGCCAATATACATACTATAGTGGTAAATATCATGATTCTTTATATTCTTTGTGGTAGATATCGGTTTGGATATACCGGTCTACTTCGTCCTTATCAAGTTTGTTTTCATCCGCCAGCTCCACCAATGCGTCTACTACATCTTCTTCAAGCTGGGTCCCCTTTACTCGCTTTAATTCTTCGATAACATCTGAAAGCAGCATCTGCTTGCGGTAGGGGCGGGTAGAATACATAGCATCAAAGGTATCCGCCACGGCTATGAGCCGGGATACCTCGGGAATCTCATCCGCTTTTAAACCTCTTGGGTATCCTTTGCCGTCGAGGCGCTCGTGGTGATAGCCTGCGCCGTAGGCAAGGTTTGGCACGATATCTACGTCTGCCAGGAGTTCCTCACCTTTTTGGGCGTGGGTCTTCATTATTTCAAACTCTTCGTCGTTTAAGCGCTCCTTTTTGTTCAGGATACTGTCGGGGATATTGATCTTTCCTATGTCATGCAATAGCGCGATGCGATAGAATTCCTCGATTTTCTCCTCGGAATAGCCCCGCTTTGCCGCAAGTTTCTCCGCCAGCATCTTTGTATAGTAAGCCACACGGAAAGAGTGCCCCTGATTCTGGGTGTCCCGAAGATCTACGCATTTTGCGAAGGTATGCATGATCTGGTTAATGAACTTTCTGTCCTCTTCCTGCTTTTTCTTAAGTCGGGCGTTCTTTCGCTCGAAATGAACATATAATACGGCAGCTATGGCAAAGAAGGCTACGACCAAAGCAAGCAGCCTGAACCAAAGAGTTTCATAGATAGCTTGTCTCTTTACGATATCAAGGGAAAGGGTCTTTTCGACTTCGCCTGTTTCGGAATCAATTACATTAAGTACAAATGTATATTTTCCCCCGTCCAGGTTCGTATAGCTCACCGTATCTAAGTCCTGCTTGGTGGTTACGGTCTCGCTGTCGTCAAAGCCCGAGAGCTGATAGCTTATCTGGGAATTTGAAAGACCAAATGTAATGGCATGGGGGTCGATTTCCAGCTTCTTGCAGTCCGGAGACAGGATTACCGAATCATCGCTTTGCAGATAAATGGTTTCGTCGTCTTCGACTACATAAGGTATGGTCAGAAGTACGTTTGTGGACGCAGAGTCGTCGGAATTTATGTTAACCTTGCAAAGTCCCGTGGTTCCCGATATATAAAGATGGCCGTCGTCGCTTAAATAGCTTCGGGAATTGCCTGTGGATATATAGGGAAGCCCGCTTTTCGTATCATAAAAGCTGCATTCTATTTCCCCGTTATCAATAAGGCTTTGTTTGCTTGTAATATAAATACCGTTTGACGATAATATCCAGGCGTTATCGTTTTTGTCAAAATAAATATCAAGGTTGTTTGAATATGGGAAATTCGACACCTGGGTAGCGGTATCTTCCTGCATATATTCAATGGAATTTGAAGTAATAAGCCAGAACATGTCCTTTTTTTCATCGTATTTAATCCTCATGATAACGCCGCTGGTAAGACCTTCATCATAGCTTAGGCGGGATACGACGCCATTATCTATGACATATATGCCGTCGCCGTCGGAGCCCAGATAAAGTCTGCCGTCGGGTCCCTGCTCTACGCAGAGTATTTCCAGGGTGCTTATGCCCTCATCTTCACCGTAATATTCCGCAACTTCACCGTTTTTTATAATATATAATCCGTCTCCCGTAGCTACGGCCATGCTGCCGTCGTCGCATTGGATTATATCCCGTACTCTGGAGGAATTAAGCCCCATATCAGAGTTATAGCAGGTCACGGATTCGTCTTTTCCATAGCATACAAGCCCGTAATCCCCGTGGGTGCATATCCACAGATTTCCCTCACTATCCTCCCTTATGCAGCGGATGCGGATGCTGTCCAGCATTTGGGTAAGGTCATTTTCTACTGTTTCGTAGGTATCATCATCAATGATAACAAGACCCTCATCCTGACCGATGTACAAGAGCCCGTCCCGTACACAGGTGGTATTTACCACCATTTCGGGAAGGTCTGCCATGGCGTTAATATCCGTAAATCTGTCGGGGACGATTTTCATTACCCCCTGCCTGGTAGAGGTAAACCAGAGATTTCCTTCGTAATCCTGCATGATATTTCCCACGGAATTGTCCATGGGGAGCTTATCCATAGGGACAAATGACATATTTTCGTCGAAATAGCCTATACCGCTGGTAGAGGTTACCCAATACCTGTCGTTTACCTTGAGAATCTGTTTAATATTGGTAAGTTCTTTCGTGGAATATTCTTTAATAATCCATGGGAAATCCTCCACGGAAACCTTAAGGAAGGAAGAACCCTGGGTTCCCATATACATGATATTTTCGTCTTCCGGATCGGGGTAGATAGTGTTTATGACGTCGTTGCAAAGAGTTCCCGAGCTGTAGAATGTCCCGATGCCAAGACCGTCCATCTTGAATATATCTCCGTCCAGGGTAAGACCGTAGATATTTCCGGCGGCGTCTTTTGTAAGAACCGTTATGTATTCAGAATTCGTAAGAGGGTCGTTAATAGGGTGCAAATCCAGAGTCTTGGCGTCTGCATATGCCAGCCCCTGGGTAGTGCCTATAATGATATTACCGTCTTCGTCTTCTGCGAGGGTGCGGACAGAATATGAGCTTAGTGCTTCGTCCCTGCCGTAGCAGGTGATTTCACCGTTGTCATACAGGGCAAGACCGTTTTCGTTGGTTCCTATCCATATGCGGTCTTTGGAATCCGTCAGCAGGGAAAAGACGCTGGATATGCCTGTTGTAGAGTCAAATCTGCTAAAATCCGTTCCGTCATAGCGGATAAGGCCGGCGTATCCTCCTATCCAGATAAATCCGTCGGAGCTTTGGACGATGGCATTGGCCTCGGATGTGGGAAGACCGTTTGTCTGGTCATAGAGTATGGCGGTATAGTCCGTGCCGGTGCCGAGGATATCGGTATCTACGGAGTCTGCCGCCTTTGTCTCGACGGAGAGTATTGCAGATGAGCAAAGGCAAAGAGCAAAAACTATTGAAAAGACTGCTTTACAAACTGTGGTTTTATATCTGTTCATATGAAAACCCCCAAATAATAAATTGCCTTACCTATTTTATAATTATATGAGCTTTTTGGCAAGCCATTGGAAATTTTGCTGAATTTTCGTAAAAACCGCTTGACGAAGATGGTTTCTTGTGATATAGTAACTCGGCTAGACAACTATAGTCTTTTTTTTATGCAAAAAAGATTGGTGAAAGAACGACTCATTTTGGAGGTGAAAACCAGTGCGTGTAAAGATTACATTGGCGTGCACGGAGTGCCAGAATCGCAACTACGACACGACTAAGGACAAGAGAACCCATCCCGATCGTATGGAGATAAAGAAGTACTGCAAATTCTGCAGGACTCACACTGTCCACAAGGAGACCAAGTAGTTAGGACAGCGCATCATGCGCAGAAGGAGCCCGGTATGTCAGAGAATAACGAAGGTGTAAAGAAGAGCTGGTGGGAAGGCTTAAAATCTGAATTCAGCAAGATCATATGGCCTACCAGAGATTCAATAACCAAGCAGACAGGCGCAGTAGTCGCCGTATCAGTGGTAGTGGGCATTCTTATTGCCGCCATAGATACAGTAGTTAAATATGGGATAAATTTCCTCGTAGAGATGTAGGAGGATTATCGCATGGCAGAAACGAATATGCCGGAGATGGATACGGAATCTAAGGATGTCGCAGCCGATGTATCGGGCGATGTGCTCGAGCAGGAGGCACCCCAGATACCGTCCGATGCCAAATGGTATGTGGTGCATACATATTCCGGCTATGAGATGAAAGTAAAGACAAATATAGAAAAAACCATTCAGAACAGGCACTTGGAGAACGAGATTATCGAGATAAGAGTGCCCATGCAGGATGTGGTGGAGATAAAGGACGGCGCTGCAAAGTCCGTAAAGAAAAAGCTTTTCCCCGGCTATGTCCTCATTAATATGGTTATGAACGATGATACCTGGTATGTGGTGAGAAATACCCGGGGCGTCACGGGCTTTGTAGGTCCGGGATCCAAGCCGGTGCCTCTTACCGAGGCCGAGATGAGGCCTCTTGGCATCAAGGTTGAAAATATCGTTGCAGACTTTGCTGTGGGTGATACCATAGCAGTCATAGGTGGCGTCTGGAAGGATACCGTGGGCGTAGTTCAGGCTATGAACGCGAGCAAGCAGACCGTTACCATAAATGTAGATCTCTTCGGCAGGGAAACCCCTGTAGAGATAAGCTTTGCAGAAGTACAAAAGATGTGATTCAAGTGAAAAAATACTTGAGAGAGCACGAAGTGCGTAGCAATCCGTATTTAATCACAAACAATAGGAAGTTTAAAGGTACAAGAAAACACTAAGGAGAAACAAAAATGGCAGAGAAGAAAATCGAAGGTTACATAAAACTTCAGATACCCGCCGGAAAGGCAACACCGGCTCCTCCCGTAGGACCCGCACTGGGTCAGCACGGAGTGAACATCGGTGAGTTTACAAAGCAGTTTAACGACAAGACTGCAGACCAGGGCGATATGATTATCCCCGTAGTTATTACCGTGTATCAGGACAAGAGCTTTAGCTTTATTACTAAGACTCCCCCCGCACCGGTATTGATAAAGAAGGCTGTAAAGATTCAGTCCGGATCAGGCGAACCCAACAGGACAAAGGTAGCTACCATTACCCGTGCACAGCTTGAGGAAATCGCTCAGACCAAGATGAAGGATCTTAACGCTGCATCTCTTGATTCTGCTGTCAGCATGATAGCCGGCACATGCAGAAGCATGGGTGTAACCGTAGCCGAATAATCGGCACTTGCCCGACACATAGTACAAATATTATTTAACACGGTGGGAGGGCACCGGGAAACGGACGCCCGCCGGAACCACAGGAGGTAAATTATGAAACATTCAAAGAGATTTGAAGAAGGCGCAAAAGCCATCGAGAGCCAGAAGCTCTATGAAAGCGATGAGGCGATTTCTCTCGTAAAGAAAAACGCCAACGCAAAGTTTGATGAAACCATCGAAGTACACATCCGTACAGGCTGCGACGGCCGCCATGCCGAGCAGCAGATAAGAGGAGCTGTCGTTCTTCCACACGGCACAGGTAAGACCGTGCGTGTCCTTGTATTTGCAAAGGGCAACAAGATCGACGAAGCTCAGGCAGCAGGTGCAGATTTCGTAGGCGGCGAGGAACTCATCCCCAAGATCCAGAACGACGGCTGGTTTGAGTTTGACGCAGTCGTAGCGACTCCCGATATGATGGGTGTCGTAGGACGTCTGGGACGTGTCCTTGGACCTAAGGGTCTTATGCCAAACCCCAAGGCAGGCACCGTTACCATGGATGTGGCAAAAGCCATTGAAGATATAAAGGCAGGTAAGATTGAGTACCGCCTTGACAAGACAAACATTGTCCATGTACCCATCGGAAAGGCTTCATTCTCCGAAGACCAGCTTTCCGACAACTTTAACACCCTCATGGAGACCATCGTAAAGGCTCGCCCCTCAGCTTTGAAGGGCCAGTACATAAAGAGCCTTACCCTTACGTCCACCATGGGACCGGGTGTAAAGCTTAATACTGCAAAGTACGTTTAATAACTAAAAACCCTTATCGCCCGGGCGGATTGTCCGGGCGTTTTCTTTGTCTGAAATAATTGAAAAAACAGCATTTATATGGTATGATTAAGTGTCGTGTGTAAATTACTTTTCAGGAGGATTTTATGACTACATATCTCGTTACGGGAGGAGCCGGATTTATCGGTTCAAACTTCATTCATTTTATGTTCGGAAAATACGGTGACGATATCCGTATAATTAACCTTGATGCCCTTACCTATGCGGGAAACCCCGAGAATCTTAAGAGCGTTGAAGGCAGGTCAAACTACACGTTTATTCACGGGGATATCACTGACAGAGAGTCTGTTTCCGAGATATTTAAGGATAACGATATTGATATCGTGGTTCATTTTGCAGCGGAAAGCCATGTGGACAGGAGCATCAAAAACCCCGAGATTTTTGTTCGCACAAATGTATTGGGGACGGCTGTCATGCTTAACTGTGCCAAGGAAGCCTGGGAAAATGAGGACGGCTCCTTTAAGGCGGGGAAGAAATTCCTGCATGTATCCACGGACGAGGTGTACGGCTCTCTTCCCGACGATCCGGATGCGTATTTCTATGAGACTACGCCCTATCAGCCCCACAGCCCGTATTCAGCGAGCAAGGCGTCCAGCGATATGCTTGTAAAGGCTTATATGGATACATACGGTTTCCCTGCGAATATAACCAATTGCTCCAATAACTACGGACCCTACCAGTTCCCTGAAAAGCTGATTCCCCTTATGATACATAACGCTCTTCAGGGTAAGGATCTTCCTGTATACGGGGACGGTCTTAATGTCCGGGACTGGCTTTACGTGGAAGACCACGCAAAGGCTATTGACCTTGTTATTAACGAGGGAAGGCTTTTTGAGACCTATAACGTAGGCGGGCATAATGAAAAGAAGAATATCGATATTATCCATATTATCCTTGATACCCTTCGGGAGGAGCTCCCCATAGACGATCCCCGCAGGAATAATGTGACAGAGAATCTGATCACATATGTAACCGATCGCAAGGGTCACGACAGGCGCTACGCCATAGCTCCGGATAAGATCCATAAGGATCTGGGCTGGCTTCCCGATACGAAGTTTGAAAACGGCATACGCACCACCATCAAATGGTATCTGGAGCATGAAGACTGGGTTGAGAATGTGACCAGCGGTGAATATTTAAAATATTATTCATCTATGTATGATAACAGATAAAACAAGACTGTAAGGCGACGGACACGGGGTGCGAATGGCGGTTTACATAACGCCGACAACCGTTGCCGTCTCTTAGGAAGGAGAACCCCATGAAAGGAATCATCCTCGCCGGAGGATCCGGCACCAGACTATATCCGCTGACCAGAGCGGTATCAAAGCAGATAATGCCCGTATATGATAAGCCCATGATTTACTATCCCTTATCTACGCTTATGCTCTCAAACATAAGGGACATACTTATCATATCCACAGAGCGCGACCTGCCTGCCTTTAAGGAGCTCTTTGGCGATGGCTCCCAGCTTGGCATGACCTTTACATACAAGGTGCAAAAAGAGCCCAGAGGCCTTGCCGATGCGTTTATCATAGGCCGGGAATTTATCGGAAACGACTCCGTAGCCATGGTGCTGGGAGATAATATATTCTACGGTCAGAGTTTTTCCGCCGTCTTGAAAAACGCTGTAGAGCGCACGGATAACGAAGGCGGCGCCACCATCTTCGGCTATTACGTAAAGCATCCCCAGGAATACGGCGTGGTGGAATTTGACGAGAACAAAAAGGCCATCTCCATCGAGGAGAAGCCCGAAAAGCCCAAGTCAAACTATGCCGTACCGGGACTTTATTTCTATGACAATGATGTAGTTGATATCGCAGCAAATGTAAAACCCTCCGCCCGGGGCGAGATAGAGATTACATCTGTCAACAATGAATACTTAAGCCGCAGCCGCTTAAGCGTGGAGACTCTGGGACGGGGCTTCGCCTGGCTCGACACCGGAAACCACGATATGCTCCTTAACGCAGCAAACTATGTCTCCACCCTGCAAAAGCGCCAGGGTCTTTACATCTCCTGTATCGAGGAGATAGCCTTTAAACGAGGCTTTATCGACAGGGCGCAGCTTGAAAAGCTGGCAGAGCCTCTGCTTAAAACAGACTACGGGAAATATCTGATGGACGTGGCTAAGGGGCTGTAGGGGATAGCGCCGGGACTGATGGATTATTTTAATCTGGATACCGGCTATATGCTGAGCTTTAATTTTAATAAAAATAAAGAACCCGGAGTAAACAGGCGCACTTGGAGGATGTGTCTACTTTTGAAAAAGAAAACGAGTGAAAAAACCGCCCTGTGTCTACTTTTCTTGACTGGTACAATGATTTTTCTTGACTGGTACAACTGGTACAAATTGTGGCGCAGGAAGTGCAAAGTTCGCCCATAAAAATGTCATACACCCTTGAAAGCTCGCTCATAAAAATGTATAATACTCTTTGCAAAGCTCGGAATTACGGGGAATCGGATTGCTTGAAAAAGGGGTGTAATATTAATGTGGCGCAATGTATACACAAAATTAGTGGAATGGAAGAACAGTAAAGACAGAAAGCCTCTTATATTAAA
>CAJOQM010000121.1 GCA_905236845.1 uncultured Lachnospiraceae bacterium
AATTCGGCGCATGGCATTTTGCGCACTTCTTGCGTTAATTCCTGTCTGTTTTAAATCTGTCATAAATTTGCTCCTGTATGTATTATTTCTTTTTCTGTAACTATTATATCAAGAGGGATATCGCTGTTTTTCACATAGAAAGCATCTGTAAGCTGCCCGCTAAAACAGACCCCCGCAGTAACTATCATAGGATGCTGCGCCAGATATCTGTCGTAAAAGCCCTTGCCGTAGCCTATCCTGTATCCTTCCCGGGAAAATACGACTCCCGGGACTATCATAAAGCCTGCGCCCTCATTATATATGGATGCGGTATCCGGATCGGGCTCCAAAACGCCGAAAACGCCTTTAATAAGCTTATCATCTTTGCAATATGAATAAAAATCCATATCATCGCCCTTTGTCCGGGGAAGATAATATTTTTTATCCGATGGGTAAACGCCGGCAAGAACCTGCGTTATGTCAACCTCGCTTCCGAAAGGATAATAAGCATAAATATTTTCTTCAGCTTTAAATTCTTCAAGCTCTAAAAGGTTTTGACATATTTTTTGAGAAAGTTCATCTCTTATCTTGCCGGAAAGCCCATCCCTAAACGAAAGCATTTCAGAGCGCAGGGATTTTTGCTCTTCAAAAATCTTTTCTGTCCTGTAAGAGCCCTCTTCCCTCCTGCCTGTTCTCATATACCCTCTTTCCTTATAAGAGAAGGATCTGTGATCCTTCCTTCCATAGTGCTTCTGATATATGCGTTTTCATCAAAACCGTCATCTCGTTTCGAGGCAAATACCGTACCAAAAGGCTTACCATCAAGTATTCTTTGAACTACGGAAAAATCATTTCCGGAAGCTATAACCATATCCGCCCCTGCGCTTATGGCTATCTTTGCTGCAGAAAGCTTTGTTTTCATGCCGCCGGTACCCACATCCGATGTGGATGTATCCTTCCCCATATCCATAATATGGTCGTCGAGCCTGTCAATATAGCTTATAAGCTTTGCGTTTTCGTTTGTATTGGGATCGTCTGTATAAACTCCGTCTATATCCGAAAGAAGTATCAAAAGATCCGCCCCCGTAAGGGATGCCACAAGTGCAGACAAGGAATCATTGTCGCCAAACATTATCTCATATGTGGAAATAGTATCATTTTCATTAACGATAGGTATAATGCCCATTTTAAACATCTCGTTAAAGGTGTTATAGGCGTTTTCCTTTGACCTGTCATTTAGTATGGTATATTTCGTCATAAGGACCTGGCCTGCCGCCTGGTCGTATTCGCTAAAAAGCCTTTGATACATCATCATAAGCTTTGCCTGACCTACGGAAGCGCATGCCTGCATGCGGCAGACGGTATCGGGCTTTTGGGTCATATTTATGGCGTGTCGTCCTACGGCTATGGCGCCGGATGATACCAGCACCACATCTTTCCCCTCATTCCTTATATCTGTAAGGACACGCACCAGCTTTTCGGCTTTGTCGAGATTCAAAGCCCCTGTATTTGCGTGTATCAGGGAAGATGATCCTACTTTTATTATTATTCTTTTTTTATCCTTAAACGAAGCTCTTACCGCTTCTTCTGACTGGGACACTTTTAAAATCTCCTGTATTTTATACATTTTTCCGGCTAAAAGCCGCATGGAGAATTATACTATATATTGACGCCTCAAACAAGGATTATTGCAAATATCGGTGTTTTTTGATATAATCATAGCCGTAAATTTTACATAAAAGGAGCAGATTATGACAAAAGCATTATCAATAAAAAACACTATGATTTTTACAACGGCAAAAACTCGTACCATTGCGGCTGTATTTGCTATAGCCCTTGCAGTAGCTCTTCCCCAGGCTTTTCATGTGGCAGGAGCGATTATGGGCGTAGGAACAGCCATGGGTGAAATATTTCTTCCCATGCATTTAGCTATTTTTGCTGTCGGACTTCTTGCGGGAGGATATACCGGGGCTGTTGCAGGTCTTTTAGCTCCTATGATAAGCTTTTTCCTTACAGGTATGCCGGCGCAGGCTATGCTTCCCTATATGATGGCAGAGCTTATGGCATACGGATTGATCGCAGGTCTTCTGGCAGATAAAAATCTTCCCGTTATTGCAAAGCTCCTTATAGCGCAGATAGGAGGAAGACTTGTAAAAATCACCGCCATGGCAATAGGCGTATTTGCCTTTTCCTCACAGCTTAATCCCGCAAATGTTATATTTGCAGTAAAAACCGGTCTTCCGGGGCTTATAATCCAGTGGATCGCCATTCCTGTTTTAATGTATGCAATAGCAAGGATTAGCACAAAGGATGAATGATCTTGAAAAAGCAAAAGCCGTCTTTAAAAAAGGCGGCTTATCCTGTGTCCTTGTAAAGGACGAAAATATATATACAAGCGAAAAAAGCGGTATAAAGCCCCTCCTTGAATTCATCGGGGATTCAAAGGATTATACCGGTTTTTGCGCTGCGGATAAAATAGTGGGCCGGGCTGCGGCGTTTTGTTATGTAAACCTGAGTGTAAAGGAAGTCTGGGCTAATGTAATGAGCAAAGAAGGGAAAGAAATCCTTGAAAGACACGGGATATCCGCTTTTTGTGATACATTAACAGACAAGATTATAAACCGTAAAGGAACGGATATCTGCCCTATGGATAAAGCAATTATAGATATTGACTCTCCCGGGGAAGCCCTGGAAATCCTTTCTTTAAAAGTAAAATCTATGATGTAGACTTATCTTCTTTTTTCTTTTTTATCAATCCCAATAACAAGGCAGTAAGTAATGAGCCGGCTGCAAAAGCGATAATATAAAATAAACCATGCTCAATAACGGGAATCACAAATATACCGCCATGAGGCGCCGGCAAAGCACAATCAAATATTCCCGAGAGAAATCCGCCCAAAGCGGAACCTGCGACGCAGGCGGGAATAACTCTGACAGGGTCTGATATCACATAAGGAAGGACACCCTCCGTAATAAAAGAAAGCCCCATAAAAAGCGTTGTTATGGAATTTTCCCTTTCCGCCGGGCTAAACTTATTCTTAAAGATCATAGCCGAAAGGGCGACTCCCGCAGGAGGAATCATACCTCCTATCATAACAGCTGCCATAAGGCGCACATTCCCGGTTTCAATAGCGTTTACGCCATAATTATATGCGGCCTTATTTACGATGCCTCCCATATCTACCGCCATCATGGCTGATGAAAGTGTATATGAAAGTATATTGCTTTTTGCAGCTGCCGCATCCAGAAGCTGTGAAAAAATCTCTCCCAGATACGAAGAAACAGGCGTTATCACAAGAGACATTAGGAAAGAAACCAAAAGAAGATTTATAACAGGATAAACGATAATCGAAAAAACAGCTCTTATGTGCTTTGAAAAGCCCTCCATAAAAAGCTTAAACTGCCTTGTGATAAATCCTGCGGCAAAGCCTGCTATCATAGCGCCTATAAAGCCTGAATTTGAATTTATGACAAGATATCCTCCCACAAATCCGGAAACAAAAGCCTCTTCCCCGGCAATACCCATAGCAAAAAATCCCGCAAAAACAGGCAGCATAAAGCCAAGCACCGTGCTCCCCAGCCCCTTAAGAGAAGCTGCTATGGTTGTAAGAGAACCAAAGCTTGATCGTTCGGAGACATCAAGGGATGAAATATCCACGCTTGCCGCATCAAAAAGAAAAGCAAGAGCTATAAGTATGCCGCCTCCCGCCACAAAAGGCACCATCATCCGAACGGCATATATTAGGCTGTTTAAGAAATTTTCCCAGAACTTATCCACAATAATCCGGGAATAAGTCTTTTGCTTTGTTTTTTTGGAAGAGATACTTGCGACAATCTTCTCCTTTGCGGCTTCTTCCCAGGTATCGGGTGTATGGGCATCTTTGGATTCATAAAAAGAAACTGTATTTCTGCCATGCTCTTTAGACTCATAAAGAGCCTTGTCAGCATTTTTGTACAGCTCTTCTATAGTCATTGAAGATGTCATATTCGTAAAGCCGATACTTACAGTCATAGGAGAGCTTTGTTCGGATATATCCTCGTTTATATTTTTGCACAGAGTCTCAAGAATAGATTTTGTGCTGTCCGAATCTTTGTACAAAACACCTACAAACTCATCTCCGCCCCATCGTCCGGCAAAACCGTTTTCATCCTCAGACAAAGCCATAAGATGCTTTGCTACAAGACGAAGAGCCTCATCTCCTGCCATATGACCGTAGGAATCATTTATCTGCTTGAAATAATCTATGTCCAAAAGGAAGAAAGAGGCGTCTTTTTCATATGCTATTTCATAAGAACTGTTTAGCTCATCCACAAAGGCTTTTCTGTTAAAAAGCTTTGTCAAGGGATCTCTTTGAACATCACGGATGATATTGCTCCTGTATCGGGAAACCACGTTTGTAAGAAGTATAGAAATAACGATAAAAAAGAAGCCGTAAAAGCACGCCATCAGCACAAACTGGCTTCTTAAAGATTCGGAAAATTGTGAACCGTCATTTTCTATAACAAGATATACGCTCCCCTCCTCAATACAGGAAACTGCGTAAAGCTTTTCTGTGATGAAAAAAGGATCTCCGGTTCCGGACCATTCCATAATAAAAAAATCATCCTTTGTAGGAAAATCAACGGATGAAGAAAGGGATTTTTCTCCCATATCAAATATATTTGAAACTTCCAAATCATCATAACAAAGGCTGGTTATAATATCACCGTTAGTATCTATAAGATAGATATTTACGCCTTCTCTTTTTTTGCCTCCAGCAGCGCCTAAAAGCACGCTGTCGTCATATCCTTTAAAATCTTCGTTTTGGGTAATGGCACTGACAGAAACCGTCATATCTCTGGAAAGACCTTCTGTCTGGCTTTCCATATAATTCTTAACAGAACTTGTGTTAAAAAACGCAAAAAGGAAAAGACCCGCTGCAAAAGCGAATGCAATCAATATATAAATATATGATATGCGGATCTTTTCCTTCATCATAACATTTTCTCCGTCAGTAAACTATGTCAGGTGTTAAATTTTAAATACCGAAAGCTCCTTATCCATATTCTCGGCAATGCTCGATACGTTGTTGGAAGCTTCGGAAATATCGGTCATAAGGTCGTTTACTATGGTAACGGATGCCGACGTTTCCTCTGTGGAAGCTGCGTTTTCTTCGGCTATGGCAGAAAGGCTCTCTACCACATCCACAACCTCCTGGCGGGCGCCGTCCATCTGGTTTGTTCTGGTAACGATCTCGTTAAGACCGCTAATGGTGTCGTTAATACCGGTACGAACCTCATCAAAGATATCCCCTGTCTCCTGAACGTATTCGGTCTGCTGCTGCATAACTTCTTTTACGTCAGCCATGGTGCGAACCGCTTCATCGGAATCCTCGATAAGAGTCGCGATGACTGCGTCAATCTGGCGGGCGCTGTCGGATGACTGCTCAGCGAGCTTTTGAATCTGGGAAGCTACTACCGCAAAGCCCTTGCCCTGCTCACCTGCTCTTGCAGCCTCTATGGAAGCGTTAAGAGAAAGAAGGTTCGTTTCTTCGGCAATGGAGGTGATGATTTCTGTTGCCTGCTTAATCTTTGTAGCGGAAGCATTCGTTGTATTTGTCTGCTCATAAATCTTGTCGATAGCTTTTGCGGTCTGCTCGCCTATGCCCGTAAGCTTGTCAATAACCTCGGATACATTGCGGCTTGCCTGGTTCATCTTCTCGGATGTAGCCATAATGCTTGACGCTACAGAAGAAGCATCCTGAATCTGACCGCCGATTTCCACAAC
>CAJOQM010000122.1 GCA_905236845.1 uncultured Lachnospiraceae bacterium
CGTGCTTGACTTCATTAAGTATCCGGACAGGGCTACGACTAGGTTCGAACTTCGTCTTCGACTCGTTCTCACCAAGTTCTCTGCCACAGCCGATAGCCGGACTCGAACCGGCGACCTATTCATTACGAGTGAATCGCTCTACCAACTGAGCCATATCGGCACGCAAAGGCTATTATAACCAAACCTTGTAAAAAAAGCAATAAAAATTTTCTTTCCCTTTGAATAGGTGATAGATGTATCGCTGGTAACTTGAATCTATGCCGGGATGTCCAAATTTCAGCATTGTGGCATAGATTTTACCATTGTTTGTATATTTGAGGTCTAAAAATTATGCCAAAATCTCAAAATGACGGTCGTGTGGCATAGGTTCTGCCGGGGATTAGTATATTGAGAGCCGGAAAATTATGCCATACCCTCGAAAATCCGGTGATGTGGCATAGGTTCTGCCGGGGATTAGTATATTGAGAGCCAGAAAATTATGCCATACCCTTGAAAATCCAGTGATGTGGCATAGATGTTACCGTGGTTTATATATTGGAGGTCGAAAAACTATGCCAAATCCGCGGAATTCCAGTTAAGTGGCATAGATTTTGCAAAATTCTTACGGAATACAAAGTTATACTTGAAAAATCAGCTGAAAAAAATCTCTTGCAGAAATCTCTTAAAAAAATCGTTGACAAGAGCAAGGCGGGTCTGTATAATAGGCAAGTGCGAAAATTTTCCGGAGATGTTTTATACAGCTTCCGGTTCTACTATAACGGCATAGAAGGAGGTGTTTTAAGATGTCCATATGCCCCAAGAATAAATCGTCAAAGGGTCGCAGGGACAGGAGACGTGCAAACTGGAAGATGTCTGCACCTACCCTGGTTCGTTGCAGCAAGTGCGGAGAGCTGATGGTCCCCCACCGTGTATGCAAGAGCTGCGGTTCATACAATAAGAAGGAAATTATTGCGCAGGCGTAATTCGCCTGCAAACAAGGGATCTTAGCTCAGCTGGGAGAGCATCTGCCTTACAAGCAGAGGGTCACAGGTTCGAGCCCTGTAGGTCCCAGAGGCAGAGAACTTGGTGAAGACAAGCCGAAGGCGCAGTCTGAACCTAGTCGTAGCCCTGTCGGTGCAGTTAGTGAAAGCAAGTCGAAGACGCAGCTTGAGCTTACAAATCCGACGTATCCGGTTGCTGAGATGTGAAGCTTAGTAACCTTTTGGCGGAGTAGCTCAGTTGGCGAGAGCACACGGTTCATACCCGTGGTGTCGAGGGTTCAAATCCCCCCTCCGCTATTTTATAACAGCCGTCCCTTTTGGGACGGTTTTTGTTATATACCCGGATTTAGGAGAAAATATGACTCACGAAGACTATATGAAAAGAGCCCTGGAGCTTGCCCGATGCGGCATGGGACATACAAACCCCAATCCCATGGTGGGAGCCGTCATCGTAAAGAACGGCAGGATAATAGGAGAGGGCTATCATGAAAGATGCGGCGAAGGGCATGCGGAGGTTAATGCTTTTAAGCATTGTACCGAAGAGCCTGCGGGAGCTGATATGTATGTGACATTGGAGCCCTGTTCACATTACGGGAAGACGCCCCCCTGCGCAGATTTGATAGTGTCGAAAAACATTGCCAGGGTCTTTGTGGGCGCCGACGACCCCAATCCTGAGGTCTCCGGCCGGGGCATAAAAAAGCTCCGGGATGCCGGAATAGAGGTTACTACCGGGCTTTTGGCGCAAGAAAGCATAGACCTTAACGAGGTCTTTATGAAATATATCAGAAATAAAGCCCCTTTTATCGTGCTAAAGACGGCTATGAGCTTAGATGGCAAGATAGCTACGGCAACAGGTAAATCCCAGTGGATTTCTTCAGAGGAATCCCGGGCGCATTCCCAGACTTTACGGGCGAGATACGCTGCCATCCTTGCTGGTATAGGCACTGTTCTTGCGGATGATCCCCTTCTTACCTGTAGAATAGAAGGTGAAAACAGCCCCTTGCGCATAATTGCGGATTCAAAGCTTCGTATTCCCGAGGATGCAAAAATCCTTGAAAATCAGGATATTGCGCCTACGGTTATTGCCGTGGGAGAGGGTTATGATGAAGAAAAGAGAAACCGGATTTCGGAGCGTGGAATAAAGATAATCGATGCTCCCGGAAAAGACGGCAGGGTGAATTTTGCCGGTCTTTTTAAGGAAATCGGAAAAATGGGACATGACAGTATCCTTGTTGAAGGCGGAGGCATCGTCGCCGGAAGTCTTGTAACGGCCGGGCTCATAGACAGGGTTTACGCCTATATTGCGCCTATGCTGATAGGCGGGAAAGATGCGAAGACTCCCGTAGAGGGAGAAGGCATAAAGAATCTGAACGATGCACTTCGGCTTAAGAATGTGGAGTATGAAGTACTGGGTGGGGATGTTATGTTAACCGGCACCGTGGTTCGTTAGTGTCCGTCAATATGTTAACCGGGCGAGTGACCCGATAGCATTCGGCGATAAGTTAACCGGGTGAGCAGCCCGACAGGAGTGAGACTATGTTTACGGGAATCATTGAAGAACAGGGAACAATTAAAGATATTAAAAGAGGCGCCGTATCCTGCTCCATGACCATTTCTGCGTCAAAGGTTCTGGAAGATACCCAGATAGGCGACTCTATCGCCACTAACGGTGTATGCCTTACGGTAACTTCCATGGATAAGACTTCGTACACCTGCGATGTTATGGCTGAGACCCTGCGCAGATCCGGTCTTGGCAGCCTGAAACCCGGAGACAGGGTGAATCTTGAAAGAGCTCTTGCGGTAGGCGGGCGCCTGGGAGGGCATATCGTAAGCGGTCATATCGACGGCACCGGCAGAATCCGCAATTTCCAAAAGGAAGAAAACGCTGTCTGGGTGACCATAGAGACCGAAAAAAACATACTTAAGTATATAGTGGAAAAAGGATCCGTCGCTCTGGACGGCATTTCTCTTACCGTGGCATATGTGGATGATGAATGCTTTAAGGTATCAGTCATTCCTCACACAGGTGAAGAGACCGGACTCCTTTCCAAAAAGCCCGGAGATATCATAAATATCGAAAATGATATTATTGGAAAATACGTTGAAAAATTGCTGAAAACCGCTGATGATTCCGATGATGGAGCAACCGGCGCCTCATCAGATAAAAGCATGCTTCAAAGGCTTACCGAAAACGGTTTTATGTAAACCTAAATTTCCGGCATTTCCGGTTTTGCAAAACTGAAGTCGCAACTTTAGATGCTCGGATTATTCCGATATGTTATAGCAATAAAAACGCCCTGTTATGGGCGTTTTTACGTTTTATTGCATTTATACAAATTGGAGTGATGATATTTTGGAATAATGCCGCTGGAAATGGAAAGGCAATTGGTATATAGTGTAGCCATAGAAAATCCGAAGAGGCTCCAGGCAGCATGAATTGTAAGGCGCCTGCAGCATATCAAAAGAAAGGACGGTATTTAAAATGGCAGAACCTATGGTACCTTATGTAAAACTCCCGACATTTGAAGAGTACAGCGAGATGTTTAAGGATTATTTCGACTTGAAGCGTGAGGATGGAATACTCCAGGTGACGATGAAAACAGGCGATAAGCCCATGCACTGGTCAGGCGGCGCCCACCGCGCAATGAGCCAGCTTTCAAGGATGATTTCCTTAGATCATGATAATGAGATCATCATCTGGACTCACAAGGGTGACAACTGGATGCAGGATTATGATTATGACGGATGGCAGAGATACTCCGACGAGAGATTCCAGCATCAGTATTTCGATGATATGAATCTTATAAAGAATATGATTTTTGACCTGGATGTGCCTACCATCGGCGCTATCCCGGGACCGGGCTTCCACTGGGATTCCGCAATCCTTTGCGACATTACCGTGGCAGCTCCTGATTGTACCTTTGAAGATCCCCATCTTGATCTTGGCATGGTTTCGGGAGACGGAATGGGAATGCTTCTGCAGCATCTTATCGGTACAAAGAAGGCTTCATACCTTATGTATCTTGGCGGTCAGATAAATGCGCAGACAGCCTGCGAATGGGGACTTATTTCCGAAGTCGCTCCCAAGGGACAGGTAGTAGAGCGCGCATGGGAGATTGCCCGCATTATCAAGGAGGCGCCCTACGAGGCTCGCACCATCACCAGCTACCTGGCTAAGCGTCCTCTCGAAAAACTCATTGCATCCGACATGAAGATGAATTCCTTCGCAGAGATGTTCTCTACCATGTGCCAGATAAACAAGGGCTCTTTGGGCAACGACGACGACGAGCAGGTAGATGAGAAGTATATGACTCCCTACTGGTCATGGAGATGTGCCGACGCTTCAAACGATGAGCTCCAAAAGCCCAGAAAGCTCGACCAGTTTAAGAACGCCCGAAAGACCGCAAAGAAGTGGTTTGACGAGACGTATCCCAACGCAAAGTATTGATTATAGTGTAAAAGCAGCCTGCCCGAAGCTACGGCGACGGGCAGGCATTTTTAAAGGAGAAAAAAGTAAATGGCAATCGGAACATACGAACAATATAAAGAGCGTCTTCTCAATATGAAGGCGAACGTATATCTTGACGGTAAATGCGTGGACCGCTCCAACGGAAAGACCGGCGCCGAGCGGGATCTTGCAGACTGGATAAAAGGCGGAACCTACGTTATGAAGCAGTGCTGTGATACTGCGAACGATCCCGAGTATGCTGATGTGTGCGTGATTGATGAAGGGAACGGAAAGAAACATAACCGCTGTACCCACATCCATCAGTCAAAGGAAGATCTCCTCAATAAGCAGCTCATGACCCGCCTCATCTGTCACAGAGTGGGCGGCTGCATGCAGCGCTGCATGGGAACGGATGCAATAAATGCACTGTATTCGGTGACTTATGACTGTGATGAGGCCTGCGGCACGGTTTACCATCAGAGGCTTAAGAAATACATTGAGTTTGTGCAGGAAAAAGATCTTATCTGCAATTGTGCCCAGACCGATGTGAAGGGTTCGCGTAATAAGAAGTATAAGAGAGCCCACCAGCAGCCCGATCCCGATCAGTTTTTCCATGTGGTTGAGACAAATGTGGATGGTATCGGCATTGATGGAAAGCCCTGCAAGGGCATGATAGTCCGTGGCGCAAAGATCTGTAATTCCTGCGCACCATATGTGGATGAGATCATAGCTCTTCCAACGAAGTTTATGGATGAAGAGGACAGGGATTATGCGGTGGCATTTGCCCTTCCTGCAGATTGGGACGGCATAAAGCTTATGGCTATTCCCGGAGTGCATCATAAGAGGACTCACTTGGATGCGCCCTTTGCAAATATCGGTGACGTGGAGTCTCTTACCATTTTTGATGATGTTTTCGTTCCCGAAGACAGGATTTTTATGAACGGTCGTGATAATGAGGGGGTATGTCGCTATGCGGGATATCTGGCTCTTATGTTTGCCCACTATCATCGTCATTCATACACCGGCTGCAAGACCGCTGTTTCTGAGGTTATAGCAAGCCAGGCAGCTCTGGTTGCAGAGGTTAACGATATAGCTAAGGAGTCTCATGTGCGTTCAAAGCTCTGCGATATCATCCAGACGGCTGAGCTCGTATATGCGGCAGGTCAGCAGGCGGGTCACCGTGCACAGGAATTTCCTTCAGGACAGTGGGTGCCCGATGAGATCCTTACAAATGCGGGCAGACGTCTGGCAGGTCACAACATCTATCATGAGTACGAGACTATGGCAGACCTTACCGGCGGTATCTGCGCATCTCTTCCCACAGAGGAGAGCTTCTTCGCACCTGAGACCGCTGAACTGTGCAACAAGTACATTCAGCGTAATCCGGCATGGAACACGGAGGATACTCACAGGGTTATGCGCATGATGGAAAATAAGCTCTGCGACGCATTTGAGTCTGCACAGGCTGTTGCCGGCGTACACGGCGGCGGATCACCTCTTATGGAGGAGATAACTCTTATGAGCCGTTATGACTTAGAGGAGCTGAAGAAGATTGCGAAGTACCTGGCAGGTATTCCCGGATACGGGAAATGCCCGCGTTATGAGAGGGCATATGCTTCACCCCGCTCAATGCTTGCCCGTTTCGATGCTTCAAAGAAAAAATAAAAATTATTGGGTTTATTTATGGAAATGCCGCTCCTTTTTCAGGGGCGGCATTTTACATATTCCGCAAATTCCAACGCCTCTTTCCCGGGGTCTTCCTTACGCCATAATACAGCCAGGCTTTCTGTGGGAGGGGGATTTTGCAATTGATAAAGCTTTATCATATCTTCATAGCCTGATACCGCAGCTTTTGTGGTTATTGTGATGCCGCACTGATATACCACGGCAAGAGCAAGAGAGGGAAGATTTGACACATACTGCATGTTGGGAGTGAAGCCCTCCTTTTGGCATTGAGCGATGATACGCCGTCCTCCCGTGGGGCTTTCGTCAGCAGATACCGCAAAAAATGTCTCATCCTTCAGGTCGTAGAGAGAAAGCCTGTCACTTTTTGCTGCAGGGTGGCGGGAGGAGATAGCGATATAAAAATCTACTTTTTTTATGGGGAGAAAGTTTATATCCTTTTGTGTTCCCGAGTCTAAAGTGGTATGAAATGCTATATCCAGATAGTGCCCCATAAGCCTGTCTATGGTTTCGCGGATGCCGCCGGATGAAACCCGTATATTATAGTCGGGATGGGATGAAAGAAAATCCCGGATAAGATTATGTATGTCGATGTCTGTTTCGCATCGGTCCAATATGCCGATCCTTATGAGCTTTTCATTTTCACTTATCCCATTTTGCAAGCCGTAGGCTGCATCCACCATGTCACTAAAGGGAAGGCTCCATTTATTATAAAGGAAATGCCCCGATTCGGTAAGGGAAACAGAGTCCTTGTTTCTTATGAAAAGTGGCGTGTGGAGTTCTTCCTCCAGGGATTTTATCCACTTGCTTACCAAAGGCTGTGAAATATTTAAGGAAGCTGCCGTGGAGGTAAAGTTAAGGCTCTGAGCCAGGTTCAGAAAGCATTCTATTTGTTTTAATCTGATATCATACATAGCGGACTAATTATAAGCGGATTCTCCCGGCATTGCAAGATGAGGTATATCGAAAGGCAGCGCTTAGCAGGCGAAGGAGGGGCTGTGAAGTAAGGCGAAGAACTCCGGCAGCTCGAGCTCTTCATCATCCAGCTCTAACACTAATACCAATACTAACACCACCACCAATACCGGTGACGATAGCAGCTCAAGCAGCGGCAGCAGCACAGTGACCTACATTGCTCCCGCAAGCTCATCAAAGACTGTCACCATCCCTGCAACTTACACCATAAACGGCAAAACCTACAAGGTTACTAAGGTTGCGGCAAACGCATTTGCTGACTCTGATGCTACAAAGGTTGTTGTGGGCAAGAAGGCTAAGAAGACCTTAAAGAAGCGATACAAGGGCTTGAAGAACGCTAACGGCAAAAGGTAAAAGTCAAGTAAGTTTATATAACGCCAAGTCGATCGCAGCATAACACCCCTTTTCTGGAGGGTGCGGGACGAAAATCCCACGTCCTTGTTTTATGCTGCGGCTCTTGCCGGGGATTTTTTGGACATTTTCTTACATATGTGTATCTTTCGAGGGAAATGTAAGAAAAAATTAGCCATTCTTCCGCACAAAATCTACGATTTTCTTACAAATGCCTCTTGTCGGCTTGTTTTGTAAGAAGTTTTCGGCTTGAAGGCTCCTGAAACAGGTATTGCCAGTCATTGCAAGCAGCAAAACTTCTTACATTTTGCCCTAAATCCGGTGGTACGTAAGAAAAAGCCGCTGGTTGCCCGCTGCACCCGGATAGATTTTTCTTATATACCCATTCAAATATCTCAATTTGTAAGAATCTGCCAAAAAAATCCTTCCCGCTCAGAGCTGGGCATGGCGGAATAACCGTTAATACTATCTCTTTCATATTTTTGTTGAAAATAACCCTGTTTTTGTGTACAATAGCATAGCCTGCAGTCGTTTGGAAATAGGAGGTTTTTTTATGAGCGAATTCTATGATTATTCTGTACCTGCGCCTGATGGAAGTGAAGTTTCCATGGCGGATTATAAGGGAAAAGTGGTGCTTGTGGTAAACACTGCCACAGGCTGCGGATTTACCCCTCAGTACAAGGACCTGGAGCAGATATACGAAGACTTTCATGATAAGGGCCTCGAAATAGTGGATGTACCCTGCAATCAGTTTGCGGGTCAGACTCCCGGAACAGACGAGGAGATACACGAGTTTTGCCAACTGAAATATAAGACACAGTTTCCCCAGATGAAAAAGAGCGACGTAAATGGGGAAAATGCCCTTCCTCTTTATAAATATCTGAAGTCGCAGAAGGGATTTGAGGGCTTCGGCAAGGGCGCAAAGGCGCTGGCCATGGGAGCTATGCTCAGAAAGATTGATAAGAATTACAAAGAAAATCCCGAGATTAAGTGGAACTTTACGAAGTTCCTGGTGGACAGGGAAGGAAATGTGACGGAAAGGTTTGAGCCTACCGCTTCCATGGATTCTGTATATGGTGCAGTGGCTGAACTGATATGATATTGTGGTTTACATAATGGATACATATGATATAGCGATAATTGGCACGGGGCCTGCGGGGCTTGAGGCTGCCGTTACCGCAAAGATCAGGAATAAAAACATTATTGTTTTCGGCTCTGTATTTGGCAGCGAGAAGGTAGAAAAGGCCCATATGATAGAAAACTATCTGGGGATTCCTTCCGTTACAGGAGCCGACCTTATGAAGGCGTATCTGGATCATGCTTTTTCCATGGGTGTGGAAATCACCCAGGAAAAGATTTCCATGATTTATCCCATGGGGGAGAAGTTTTCCCTCCAAAGCTCCAAGGGCGAAATGTATGAGGCATCGTCCGTCATACTTTCCGCCGGTGTCAGTGCAGGGAAGACCTATGAAGGAGAGGAACAGTTCCTGGGAAGAGGCGTCAGTTATTGCGCTACCTGCGATGCGGCTCTTTTCAGAGGAAAGAGTGTTGCTATAGTAGGCTTTTCCAAGGAGGAAGAGGCGGAAGCGGATTTCATGGCGGAATATGCGGCGAAGGTTCTCTATTTTCCTCAATACGACGACGACGTAAATGTAAAGGACGGCATAGAGGTCATCAGGGAAAAGCCTTTAGGCGTAGACGGAGAAATGAAGGTCAGTGCATTTCGAACTGAAGGTAATTCCTATGATGTAGACGGGGTATTTTTCCTCCGGGAAAGCATAGCCCCCGGGAATCTTGTGCCCGGTCTTGAAACGGAAAAGAGGCAGGTAAAGGTATCAAGAGATATGTCCACAAATATCCCCGGACTTTTTGCCTGCGGAGATATTACGGGAGCCCCCTATCAGCTTGCAAAGGCAGCAGGCGAGGGTAATGTGGCCGCACTTTCTGCGGTATCGTATCTTGATGAAAAACGAAGAAACAGTAAGTGATTGAAAGGAGAATATTATGTCTGTAGTAGAAATTACTTCCGAAAATTTTGATGCCGAAGTGGCAAAGTCCGATAAGCCCGTATTGGTGGATTTCTGGGCTGAGTGGTGCGGCCCTTGCAAAATGCTTTCCCCGGTGGTTGATGAGATAGCCGAAGAAGTATCAAACGTAAAGGTTGGCAAGATCAATGTGGATGAGCAGCAGGATCTGGCAGAAAAATACGGCGTAATGAGCATCCCTACCCTTATACTTTTTAAGGGCGGTGAAGTTGCCGAGACATCCGTAGGCGTAGTGCCCAAGGATGCTATTTTAAAGATGATAGGAGCATAATAATGAATACAAGAGTGGCTTTGCTGGGGATAATCGCAGAAAGCGTCGATGCCTCGGAAAAGATTAACGAGATACTTCACGAATATCAGGAATATATTGTGGGACGTATGGGAGTGCCCTACAGATCCCGGGATATGTTTATTATAAGCGTGATAGTAGATGCACCGGAGGATGTAATAAGCGCCATAAGCGGCAAAATGGGTATGGTTGAATCCGTTACCGCAAAGGCAATTTATTCAAAGGCTTAAAATTCCATAAAAAGCAGAAGGGAGTATGTTATGTCAACTGATCAAAAAATCGAAGTAAATGAGGAGGCTGCGGATAATAAGCAGCAGACAAAGAAAGGCAGGAAAGCAAAAAAAGTAAAGAAAAAGGGCGGCGTCAAAATCGCCGTAAAGATACTTTGCATGTCCATTATATGTATGGTCGCCGCACTTGTGGTATCAATGCTGGTAGCTACAAAGACTGCGTCTTCTCGGCTTGTTAATAATGCAAAGGACAATCTGACTACCCTTGCCGTGTCAAAGGGAAATTCTCTTGAGGACTTTATTGTAGCTCAAAAGACATTGGCAAATTCCGTGTCAAAGTCCAGCGATGTAAAAAAGCTTTGCAAAAAGTATCTTAAAAATGGTGAGATAGACACTGAACTTCAGACAAAGGTCGGAGATTATCTTGCGAGCATCGAAGAAGATTCAGGAAACCTGTATGAGAATTTCTTTGTGACGGGAGGCAGCCAGATTATAGCCGATTGTCTGGGTAATACCACTACCGATCATGATATCGGTGAAGAAGCTTTGTATACAGATTGTCAAAGCTCGGGTTCCCGGTTCGGAAATGCCGTATCTCCGGGAACCGGGCTTCCTACCTTTGAGATTGCATATGCCATATATGACGACGACGGAAACTTCATCGGCGTAGTGAGCTGTTCCATAGATCTTGCTACCATGTCGGAGCAGATTGTGACGGATGATAATTATGATATAAAGCTCTTTACACCTGAAGGCGTGGTGATCGCATCTCCCGATGAAGAGTCGATTCTTACCATAGATATGACGGAAATCGACCCCGAATCCTGGAATTACACTCTTACAACGGGCACGGGATATACGGATTTCACCGATCCTCTTACGGGGGGACTCGGTTATACGGGATTCTTTGTTTCGGATAACTTTGTAACGGAAGTTTCCGTTATGGATGATACTTTTAATGCAGCAAGGAATGACCTGTATAAGAGTGCGATTCTCGTTATGGTAATCGCAGCTGTTGCGGTTTCAATAATAATAATACTGCTTTCGAATTCTATCGTAAGACCTCTGAAAAATGCAAACAAGACGGTCAACAAGCTTATATCCGATATTGAGGCAGGAAATGCCGATCTGAACACCCGCATAGACGTTAAGAGCCGAGATGAAGTGGGTATGATGTCCGAGAGTATCAATAAATTTATTGCGACTCTCCAGAATATCATGGACATGATGGGCAATAACTCAAACAGGCTGAGCGCTATTTCTTCAAATGTCCGTGATTCGGTTATCGCTACGGAAGATGAAATCAGCAATGTGTCTTCTACCATGGAAGAAATGTCCGCATCCAGTGAGGAGACGAGCGCTTCCCTTACAAGAGTAGCAGAGGATGTAAATACGGTTGCAAATCTTGTTATGCAGGTTCATGACGAGGCAAAGAGCCAAAGCGAAGCTTCCGAGGAAATGACTGCAAAGGTTCGCCGAATAAGTGATGAGGCCATTGCGGAAAGAGACAGATCCGACGAAGAGGCCGTTGTCTTTGTGGAACAGCTTGAAGAAAGTATAAAGAGAGCCGGTGAGGCGGACAAGATAATGGATCTTACGGGAGATATCTTAAGCATAGCTTCCCAGACAAACCTGCTTGCGCTAAACGCTTCCATAGAGGCTGCCCGTGCGGGAGAGGCCGGCAAGGGATTTGCGGTGGTCGCAGAGGAAATTCGTGTGCTTGCGGATAATTCTACAAATACCGCAAACAACATCAAGGAAATCTCCGGAGGAGTGGTAGATTCCGTTAAGGATCTGGCCGACAAGGCAAATATCATCGCCGATAAGCTCAAGGAATCCAATCAGAGCGGCAGGGAGAGCATAGAAAATCTGGCTTCTGCATACAGCGAAGATATCAGTGCCATGGCCGAGTCTATGGATAAATTTGAAGACAGGACAAACCAGGTAGCAGATGCCATGGAAGGAATCCGCGAAGCTGTGGATGCTGTATCTATAGCAGCCGAAGAAACGGCTCAGGGTATTACGAATGTGACAATGTCTACAGCAGATATTGCTGGCAGCATGTCCAATATAAACGCAGATGCCAGAGATAATATGGATATATCAGGAGAGCTTCAGGAAGAGGTTTCAAGATTTAAATATTAGGCAAAAACCAATTGCAGAATCCGAAATAATGTGATACTATATTCGTTGCGCCGTGGCTAAAGGCTTCGGCGCATTTGCCGGCGTGGCGGAATTGGCAGACGCCCGGGACTTAAAATCCCGTGGGTAGTGATACCCGTACCGGTTCGACCCCGGTCGCCGGCA
>CAJOQM010000123.1 GCA_905236845.1 uncultured Lachnospiraceae bacterium
ACCCAGGCAAAAGAATCCGGAGACTTTATCGGATATGATGAAGAGGATTACGAAAATTATGCCGATGAGGATTATGAAGAGGATTTTGATGAAAACTTCGATGAAAGCCTTGAAGGTGATGAAGAGTTTTACGGGGAATTTGATGAAGACATTTTAGAAGAAGAGCTCTTTGATGAAGAAGATTTTAACAGAATCGAAGAGCCGTGTGATGACGAAGAAAGCAAGGAAGATGAGGAGTGACAGATGTCACGCTTTTGCGTAGGCGACAGAAAATGCATAGTGTGCCGCAATATGCTCAATAAAAGCATGATGATACGGATAGCCCGGACAAAGGACAATGAAATCTTTGTTGATATAAGCGGCAAATCCTGCGGCAGAGGCGCCTATATATGCAAAAATACCGAATGTATCGACAAAGCTATAAAAAAACGGGCTTTGGACAGATCCTTTAAATGTAAGATTGATACATCGGTATACGATGAGCTAAAAGGAGTATTATCCGGTGAAAGATGAAGTACTTTCCATGCTTGGGATTTGTAAAAAAGCCGGCAAAACCGTAAGCGGCGAAAAGCTTATAGAAGAAGCAAGAAAAGGGAAGGTCGCCTTTGTGGTTATTGCTGCGGATGCATCAGATAATTCCGTTAAAAAGATTACCGCCCCTTTGGGGAGATTACATATAGATTACAGGAAATACGGAACAAAAGAAGACCTGGGGGATGCCACGGGTGCATCTCTTCGTTCGTCTGTGGGTATAACGGATGAAGGACTTGCATTGTCCGTAAAGAAGAAAATCGATGCCGCCATGGCATAAGGATATTTTAGGAGGGTTATTATGGCAAAGGAAAGAATAAGAGAAATAGCAAAGGATATAAATGTCTCTAATAAAGACATCATTTCATTTCTTCAGGAAAAAACAGGGAGTGAATTTACCCCCGCAAATTCCGTGGAGGAGGAGACTGCGGCCATGATAAGAGAGCATTTTGGCTCGGGTAAACCTTCCGAAATGCCCAAAGAAAAAAAGGCGGCTTCAAAAGAAGATATAAAGCCTGCTCAAAAGCCCGCAAAGAAGCAGGGAGGTGCCGGTGACAGACAGACAGCTCCCGCTCCTAAAAAATCGGAATCTGCGCAAAAACAGGCGAATGCTTCCGGAGAAGCGCCCCAAAAGAAGAAAAAGAACATTTCCGTTGTGTTTAACAATACATTAAGAGACGGGAAAAACCGTCCCGGAGGACGCCCCTTAAAATCCGGTGGATTGCGCCCCGAGGGTGCGAGACCCCAGAAGAAAGTATCCAGACGTCTTATGGAAGCCCAGCAGGCGGAAAAAGAAGCACGTCTTCGAGCCGAGCAGGCCGCAAAAAAGGCAAAGGAAGAGGCTGATAAGACAAAGGCGCAGGAAAAGCCTTCTGTCGAAACCGCAGAGCCGCAACAGACAGAGGTTAAAAGCGACGAGGCGCCCAAAAAGCCTGTTATAAAGCGGGAAAACGTATATGCAAATATGCGTAAAAAAGAAGCTGAAAAGAAGGCAAAGAAGCAAGCGCAGCCAGATAAGTCCGGTACATTTGCATCCTTTGCCAAAGGTGCAAAAGAAGCTTTCGGAGGCGGCAATGCTCCGTCCGGACGCAAAGGCGACGGCAAGGGTCGCAAGAACGACTACAGCAAAAAAGATAAGCACAGGGGTCCCAGGCTTGATAAATCCGAGAAGTCCATAAGCCTCGAAAAGGTTACCCGCAAAAAACAGCACAAGAATCCTTCAAAGAATGTGGAGATATCTGATGAAATCAGGTCAATCGAGGTTCCTGAGCATCTTATGGTAAAGGAGCTTGCGGATCTTATAAAGATTCCTGCAGCCGACCTTATAAAGAAGCTGTTTCTTGCAGGAAAGATGCTTAATCTTAATTCCGAGATAGATTATGCCCAGGCAGAAGAGATAGCTCTTGAGTATAACTGCATTGCTGAGCCTGCAAAGAAGGTTGATGTTATTGCAGAGCTCCTTAAGGATGAAGAGGATGATGAGGCTGCACTTGTATCCCGTCCTCCCGTTGTCTGCGTAATGGGTCACGTAGATCACGGTAAGACGTCGCTCCTTGATGCCATCCGTCATACCCATGATATTGAGCAGGAGTCCGGCGGCATCACCCAGGCTATCGGTGCATATGTGGTAGAGCAGTCCGGCCGTACCATTACATTCCTTGATACTCCCGGTCATGAGGCCTTTACCGCCATGCGTATGCGGGGCGCCAGCTCTACGGATATTGCCGTGCTTGTAGTAGCGGCGGACGACGGCGTTATGCCCCAGACAGTCGAAGCTATAAACCATGCAAAAGCTGCGGGTATTGAAATAATAGTAGCCATAAACAAGATAGATAAGCCCTCGGCAAATGTAGAGCGCGTAAAGCAGGAGCTTTCCGAATATGAGCTTATTCCCGAGGACTGGGGAGGACAGACCATATTTGTCCCCGTATCTGCCCATACAAAAGAAGGTATTGATGATTTACTTGAAATGATACTCCTTACGGCGGATGTTCTTGAGCTTAAGGCAAATCCCAAGAGAAAAGCCCGGGGTCTTGTTATCGAGTCAAAGCTTGATAAGGGTAAGGGCGTTGTAGCCACCGTATTGGTACAGAAGGGTACATTGAAGGTGGGTGAGCCCATAGCCTGCGGTAGCGCATACGGCAAGGTCCGCGCCATGATTGATGAAAACGGACGCCGCGTGAAAGAGGCGGGTCCTTCTATCCCCGTAGAGGTACAGGGTCTTAGCGAAGTCCCCAATGCCGGTGAGATATTTATCAGTATGGATAACGAAAAGGAAGCCCGCAATTTTGCGGAGACCTTTATATCCGAAAGCAAGAACAAGCTTATTGATGAAACAAGAGCCCGCCTGTCTCTGGACGATCTGTTCTCACAGATTAAGGCCGGCAATGTAAAAGAGCTTGAGCTTATTGTAAAGGCCGATGTGCAGGGCTCTGTGGAAGCTCTTAAGCAGAGTCTTGAAAAGCTGTCCAATGAGGAAGTGGTTATAAAGATCATACACAGCGGCGTCGGTGCCATCACTGAGTCGGATGTAGTCCTTGCTACTGCCTCAAATGCGATTATTATAGGATTTAACGTTCGTCCCGATGCTACGGCTAAAGACATTGCCGAGCATGAAGGGGTTGACATAAAACTTTACAGCGTAATTTACAACGCCATCGAAGATATCGAAGCTGCCATGAAGGGTATGCTTGATCCCGTATATGAGGAGAAAGTTACCGGACATGCCGAAATCAAGCAGATATTCAAGGCTTCCGGCGTGGGTAATATTGCTGGATCCTTCGTAGACGACGGATATATTCCCAAGGAGTGCTCCGTACGTATTTATCGCGGCGACGATATGATTCACGAGGGCAAGCTTGCATCCTTAAAGCACTTTAAGGATGAGGTTAAGGAAGTTAAGGCCGGTCTTGAGTGCGGTATGGTATTTGAAGAATTCAACGAAATCGCCGAGGGCGACAGAGTAGAAGCCTATATTATGGAACAGGTTGAAAGATGAGAAAAGGAAGTTTAAAAAATTCCAGGGTAAACGAAGAAGTCTTGCGGGCTCTTTCGGATATTATAAGGAATGACATAAAAGATCCCCGCATAAGTATTATGACTTCTGTCGTAAAGGTTTCAGTAGCTCCTGATTTAAAGACCGCAAAGGCTTATATCAGCGTGCTTGGTTCCGAAAAAGAAAAGGAAAATACTTTTAAGGGTCTTAAAAGCGCAGAGGGCTTTGTGCGCTCTGCTCTTGCAAAAAAAGTTAATTTGCGAAGCACACCCGTAATCACCTTTGTTGAAGACGATTCCATTGAATACGGTGTTCGCATGAGCCATTTAATCGACGAATTAAACGGAAGGAATGAAGATAAAGGAGAGGCTGATGATGAAGCTTGATGATTTCCTTTCAAAAGCAGATACCATAGCGGTTTCGGGGCATGTTAATCCCGACGGAGACTGCCTTGGCTCTACATTGGGGTGCTACAACTATGTAAAGGAAAATTATCCCGATGCAAAGGTTACGCTTTATCTTGACAGCTCCTCAAAGGCTTTTTCCTTTATGCCCGGATATGAAGAGATAGAAGAAACCCGCCCTAACGGAGCGAAGTTTGATCTTTTTATAGCTCTCGACTGTGCGGATAAGGGTCGCTTGGGAGATTCCGGCAGAGTTTTTGACAATTCCGATGTAACGATCTGCATAGATCATCATGTTTCAAACACAGGCTTTGCAGACCATAATGTGATAGAAGCAGATGCAAGCTCGGCCTGCGAGGTTCTCTATACTTTGCTTAATCCCGATAAGGTATCCCTTAATACTGCAATGTGCATTTATACAGGTATTGTTCATGATACGGGTGTATTTCAGTATTCATGCACAGGCAGACGCACCATGGATATTGCCGGGCGCCTTATGGAATACGGCTTTGATTTTCCCCAGCTTATTTCGGAATCTTTTTATGAAAAAAGCTACGGGCAAAACCGCATGATGGGAAAAGTCCTTTGTGAAAGCGAGCTTTATTATGACGGCGCTGTTGTATCCGGCGTAGCCCGCCATGAAGATATGGAAAAATACGGCGTTACATCCAAGGATATGGACGGCATAGTAGAGCAGCTGCGTAATACCAAAGGTAATGAAGTGGCGCTTTTTATGTATCAGATACAAGGAGGCTGGAAAGTCTCCATGAGGAGCCGGGGAGTTGACGTATCTCCCGTAGCCGTTAAATTCGGCGGCGGCGGACATGAAAGGGCGGCAGGATGCTCCCTTATGAAGATGTCCTACGAAAAGGCTCTTGAAACCATACTTCCCGTTATTAAAGAAGCCATAGATATATACAATGCTTAACGGTATTTTAAATATTTACAAAGAAAGAGGCTATACATCTTTTGATGTAGTGGCTTCTCTTCGGAAAATCCTGGGTCAGAAAAAAATAGGCCACACAGGGACGTTAGATCCCGATGCTGAAGGAGTCCTTGTAATATGCCTGGGAAAGGCAACGAAGGTTGTAGACCTTATTACGGATAAGGATAAGACCTATGAAGCCGGACTTTTGCTGGGAACCGTTACGGATACCCTTGATATTACGGGAAATGTATTGGAGGAATCTTCGGATATCCCCGATGAAGAAGCGGTGCGCTCTGCTATTTGTTCTTTTACAGGAGAAATAGAGCAGATACCTCCCATGTATTCAGCTATACGCATGAACGGAAAGCACCTTTACGAGCTTGCCCGGGAAGGCAAAGAGGTAGAGCGGAAGTCAAGGAAGGTAAATATTCATGGGATTGATGTTTTGAAAGTGGATCTGCCACATGCTTCTTTTCGGGTAGAATGTTCCAAGGGCACCTATATAAGGACTCTTTGCGACGATATAGGAAAAAAGCTTGGCTGCGGCGCATGCATGGAATCCCTTAAAAGGACCAGAGTCGGGGAGTTTACTTTGGATAGTGCCTTAAAGCTTTCCGAAGTTAAAGAGTTTTTTGAAAAGGGGAGTCTTGGGGATTATATTAAGACCATAGATTTTCTTTTTCAAAAATACAACAAGGCTGTCTTTTCTCCAAACGCCCAAAAGATGGCGGATAACGGAAATGCTCTTCCGGTGGATTGTGTAATTTGCGACAAGGTATCTTCTTGCAGCAAAGCTTCCTGCGGCCGGTTTTTTCGTATATACGATTCATCCGGCGTATTTTACGGCATCTATAAATATGATGCAGAGCATTCATGCTTTAAACTTGTTAAATTTTTTAAGGAAACGTAATGATATTCATAAGGAACAATCCCGATTTTACAATATCCGAGCCTACCGTACTTACATTAGGCAAATTTGACGGATTGCATATGGGCCACAAAAAGATTTTGGAACACGTGGCAAAAAAGCAGACGGAGGGTCTTAAATCAGTGATTTTTACCTTTGATGCCCCGCCTTCCGCCTCCCTGACGGACAGTCCGGTATATCAATTAACCACACTTCCCGAAAAAGAATTATGCTTTTCCAATGTAGGCATCGATTATTTTTATGAATCTCCTTTTACGGATGAAATACGTCTTATGAGCCCTCGCTCCTTTGTTAAAATGTGTGTAGACAGGTTTCACGTGAAATGCTTTGTGGTGGGAACTGACTGCAAATTCGGTCACAAGAGGGCAGGTGACTACAACATGTTGTATGAAATGGCTCCCGGGCTTGGGTTTGAGGTCGTTGTAGTTGAGAAAAAGCAATACGAAGGCAGGGATATCAGCTCTACTTTTATACGGGAAGAGATAAACAAAGGAAATATCGAAAAAGCGAATATGCTTTTGGGTTATCCCTTCTTTATAATGGGGAAGATAAAGCATGGGCAGAGCTTGGGGCATACCCTGGGTTTTCCCACCTTAAACATTTATCCGCAGGAAGATAAACTCCTTCCGCCTTTTGGTGTATATGCTTCACGTACGGTCATAGGAGACAGAATCATTGACGGGGTAACCAATATCGGAGTGCGTCCGACAGTGGGGGGAGAATCTGTCAGCGTAGAGACGAATCTTTTTGATTTTGACGAAGATGTATATGGAAAGGAAGTGCGGGTGCGGCTTTATTCTTATATTCGTCCCGAGCGGAAGTTTGCATCCCTGGATGAGCTTAAGTCTGCCATAGAAGATGATAAGGCGGAAGCTGTACATCGGCTTAGGGAAACGCTGATTAATTTGATTTAGTCCATATTATGCGTCAGGTGGGTGCCAGTCGCTCAAACAATGTCCTCGACTGCTGCGCAGTCTGCGCAACTCGTCCTATCGCCAGGTTCGCCTGGCGCCTCCATCCGGTTGGCGCCTTTTTTGTTTCGCTGACAATATCTAAGAAACATCAATTCCTCGACTCAATGTGTATGAAAGTAAATGTACACCCTCGCTGCCCGGATGATAAACATAATTCGTCGCAAAATGCATAGTGATTGTCAGCAGAAAAGTTTGATAGACACAGTTTTTTTAATCAAAGAAGGAGGTTGGTATGGGATTTAATGATGAAGGCGATGAATTATTTGATTTCTTTTTGCTCAACAATTATGGGGATGACTGCTGCGGGGCTAATTGTTGCTGACCTAACTG
>CAJOQM010000124.1 GCA_905236845.1 uncultured Lachnospiraceae bacterium
ACAACGGCATTTACTGCAACAAAGCTTGAAAAATAAGCAAAGGGCAGAGGATTTAGATTGCACAGATTCATAAAAGCCACAAAAAGATACGTAAAGCTAAATAAAAGCCCCGTTCCCGCGGCATAATAATTGCCCATGGCGATATTAAGAATGCCAATAATAAGCGTAATCCCTCCGGTTAAGATATCCATAACCGCAGCGCTCATGCCGGTTATCCCCTTAATCGCACAAACACCGTTATTTATAAGCACAATGCCCACAAAAAGCAAGCTCACTCCAAGCATAGCTGTCCTCCTTCTATCATATTATACCCGCAGCTTCCTTCGCAAGCGCATCCGCCTCCTCATTTCCGGGAATCCCTGTATGTGCCTTTACATGAACGAAATTAAGCTTTACGCCGCAGTTATCCACATATTCCTTATATTTCTTAGACACAGGTTTATTCGTTTTCCAGCTGCCAACAGCCCACTCCTTGACGCCTTCATAATCATAATAGATCGTAAGCTCGGATAACCCCAGTTCTTTCGCTTTTTCTATGGCAGCTATTGCGCCGCAGGTTTCCCCTGCCACATTCCAGCTTGCCACTATTTCGGCATCGTCGGAAGACCCCTGAATCTCGTGCTTACCATTATACATAAGGAATCCGCCGTAACCGAATATATTTCTATCCTTATTGAACGAGCCATCCGTAAAGGCATAGGGCTCTTTTAAGTCAATTCGGGCATCTTGTCTTTTTTCGCTTAGCTTTCCGCCGGAAGCGCCGCCACGCAGCAATCTTTCAATTTCCGCCTCGGCATCCTCCCTTAAGGGAAACCCCTTAAAACTAGTTCCGCCCTTCGCTTTTTCTTTTTCACAATCAGCCCATGAATCATAAATACCTTTATCAGGGTGATTCATATCGACATAACATGCATTCTTTGACATAAATATATCCTCCCTTTCTGTTTAATTTCAGATTGCCCCTTACTCACACACAATACGCCGCATACAAAGGCACAGATACTATGCCGTTTGCTCTGCCAAAATTATTTTCCGAAAGTCTGATTGCATACTCCGGGCTGTATTTTTCCATATAATTCTTCAGACTCGTAGATCTCTTGTGACGGCCTGATTTGATTTCTACCGGGATAATTCCCTCATCCGTTTCAAGTAAAAGGTCAATCTCCATCGATATACACCGAGAGGGGACTTGCGGGGAGCTTTGGATTTTCTCTTGCAAGCTGGCGGGGAATCGAATCATATACCTCCGATATCTTTACCCCTTCGGCAGCGCTTATGATGTAACCCCCTCATACATATCATCTATCCCCACAAGCAGATGCCCCTTCGCATTTTCCTTAACGTAATCCGAAAAGCCGCCCAGAGAAAATATGCAGATCTTAGGATTTCTTGCCGGCAGGAATCTTATTTTGTCTGTCAGATTTTCATATTCTTCCTTATCAAACTTTGAATTCTTAAACTTGCATTCTCCTACAAGCAGGATATCCTTGCCGTTTCTTCCTGCGAGATCAAGCTCAATCTGCCTTTGCTTTTTTTCATCATCCAATACCGCAGCCTGATAATCCGAAACCTCTGTCACCAGAGGGATTTTGTTTTTACCGGCATGAAGCATAATATACTCTTTTGCCATTTCTTCAAAAACCTTACCCATAAAATCATGGAGATACTCCTTTACCTTCGCATAATAATACGCCTCTCCGTTACCCGCATTTATCAGGCTGATAGCGCGGTTCACATATCGAAACCAAAACAAAAGCATGCTGTCATTTAGCAGATAATAGGGCTTTTTCGATACCCTTTTTTTCAGGATTTCAGCATTTGTCAAAACCTTTAGCGGATAGGTTACATCATCGGATCCGACATAGGATGCGATCTCGCTGTTTTTCGTATGTCCCGTTGCCACAGCGGAAATAATGGAATTATATAAAGCAGGATTTTGCCTGTCTCCGGCGACAACGGTCTTTACCAGCTCTTCCGAAAAATACGCTCCCAAGGAATAAAATTGCTCAACAATATTTTCATCCAGCGAAAGGCTGGTGTCAATTTGCTCCAAGTACTTTGCCACACCACCTGTAAGACCATAACATATAGCTTTTTCCTCATTGGAATACCCCGGAAGGAATTCCGCTGTTTCAAGATAATTAAACGGCCTAAGCTTTAATTCCAGATTGCTTCTTCCGTGAAGCGGCGCCGATTCGGAAAGCACTTCATCCTTCATAAAGCTTACAATCGATCCGCAAAGTATAAAAAACAAATTCCCCTTTTTCCAATCCGTATCTATCACCTTTTGCAGAACAGACTGGATATAAGGGCATTGCTTTGCAAGGTACGGGTACTCATCTATGAAAAAAATAATACGTTCTTTTTCCGCTTGTCTTCCGATATAATCAAACAGCTTTTCAAAGCCAGAAAATGCTATATCACCCGTCATATCAGGAGAAAGCGCATTCAAAGCAGCTTCTGACATCATAGAGAGTAATTCGGACTCGCCCCGCTCCACAGCGGTAAAGGTAATATATTTGCAATCATGAGATTTAATAAAATGGTTTATGAGCGTAGTTTTTCCTATACGCCTTCTGCCATAAAGAACGGCCATGACAAAACCTTTTTGATTATATTTTTTTTCGAGAACTTCCAATTCTTTCTTCCGACCGCAGAACGCTTCCATAACAACTCCATCCTCCGCATTTGCTAAGATTCACTTTGCCCAAAGCGATTTCGGCGAAGTCGATTTCGGCGAAGTCGATTTCGGTTAATTGAATTATATGTCAAAACTAAAGAAAAGGCAATAGAAAATTTACGGAAACGCTGATTAATCCCACCTCGCCTCCAGATGATACATCAAAAGCGAAAGCGCCGTAATGGCGGCGGTGTCCGTGCGAAGAATGCGGCTGCCCAAAGATATTACATCGGCTCCGGAATTGATAAGCTCCTCTATCTCGCTATCCGCAAAGCCTCCTTCGGGTCCTATGAAATACGAAATATCCTCCCCGGATTTAAGGCTTTCAAAAACCTTTTTCGTCTCCGTCATGCCACCTGCATGCTCATAAGGCACGATAACACGACTTTCTCCCACAGCCTTACTTACGGCAGCTTTAAAATCCATAACGGGATGAACCTCCGGGATAAAATTCCTCTTGCACTGCTTGGCTGCGCTTTCTGCAATCTTTGAATATCGCTCAACTTTAGCTGCTGCCTTCTTTTCGTCGAGCTTTACTACACAGTGCTGCATCCTTACGGGAACTATCGCATGCACCCCAAGCTCCGTAGTTTTTTGGATAATATTATCCATGCGGTCACCTTTGGGAAGAGCCTGATAGAGCGTAATGCGCCCGGGAAGTTCATTTGATGAGGCTTCCTTTTCGATGATATTTACGGTAACAGCATCTGCGCCCACAGACGAAATCTCCGCAATAAACATATTCTCCGCCGCATCGCAAAGCCTTATCCTGTCCCCGGGATTCATGCGAAGGACATTTCGGATATGATTTACGTCCGTACCCGTAATCTGTGCTGTATCTTCATTTATCTCGTATTCCGTAAAAAATTGAAACATGGCTATCCCTCATAATTTCTTGTTTATTTAGTCGCAGAGATTGAGACGATTAATGCGGCATTTTTGTATGATATGCCGAAAATAAAATTTTCGCTTACACATCAGCTGATATTATGCTATCATAATCACCAGAAAAATAGCAAGCCAAAGGGCATAAATCCAAACAAGTCCAAAGGCGTTAAAATCAATTGTAGCGGGATGTGAAGTCGCAGCGAGGATTGACGATTCACATGGCGCTTTTTTTGTGCGAAAAAGCCAACGCAAAATCGACATTAAAAATCAAAATAAAAAGGAGAAGAAAATGCCAAAGACAAGATTTCAGGGAATAGTATTCGGATTAATGATGGTAACATGCATGGTCTATCCCATGACCTGCTATAATATCACCCTTGCGACGGGAAGGTTAAGCGCCGCTGTATTAAAAACTGCCGTAATAGGTGCAATCCCCGGAATCATCATAGCATTTATCCTGGAAAACCTTATCGCAGGACGCCTTGCAAAAATGTTGGCATTTCGCTTTGTGACTCCGGGGAAAGATAAGCCCCTTTATATTATATTTACGATTTCAATATGCACGGTATGCCTTATGTGTCCGCTTATGAGCTTTACCATGAATCTTATTCATTCGGGATTAAGCTACGAGCTTTTCTTTATATGGCTTAAAGCTATCGCATTTTGTTTTCCCTTTGCTCTTGGCTGGCAGCTTTTCGTAGCAGGACCCGTCGTACGTTTTGTGTTTAGCAGGATATTTCCGGCCAACATCACTCAAGCTTAAATTTGCCCACTTCTCCGTCAAGGAGCCTTGCGACATTCATATTGGATGATGCCTCGTCTCCTATCCTGGAGACATTGTCTGTAAGCTGCACGGACATATCCGTAACTTCCGTTACGCCCTTTGCGCTTTCCTCCACGGCATCGGATACTTCGGATACGGATTTCCTGATGGAATCCATATGATCCGAAAGCTCTCCGGACTGGGTCGCAAAGTCTTCCATCATATTGTTTATCTCGTTAATGTTCTCCACGAAATCATCAGACATGGTAACCATCTCGCTGTAGCCTTCAAGAGCGGTTTCCTTCATAAAGACTATCATTTCCTCAGCAACCTGTGCCAGATGATTTACGGACTCTACGACCTTGGCGGATACCGCCTTTATCTTTTCTGCGGCATCAGCGGAATTCGCAGCAAGAGCTCCTATCTCGTCCGCCACAACGGCAAAGCCCTTTCCTGCCTCTCCTGCCCTTGCGGCCTCGATGGATGCGTTAAGTGAAAGCAGATTTGTCTGGGATGTGATTTCTATAATATTTGCGGTAAGCATGCTTATCTGCTCTACGGACTTTGATTCCTCTACCCTGGCTTTGACCTCACGCTCCATGCTTTCGGCCTTTTGCCGGGCTTCTTCTCTCTTTGAAATGGCAAGCTCGCCGGATTCTACGGATTTTTTCTGTATCTTTGATGCAAGAGCGCTGCCTTCGCCGGCGTTATTTGAAATGCGCTCGATAGCTTCGTAAATATCCTCAACCGAATCATTTACCTGGGTAAGGGAAGCGGAAGTCTCCTCCATGGCTGCGCTCATCTCCTCCATGGTAGATGATACGTCGGTAATATTATCCTGGGCGTTATTTATATTTTCCACAACAGATTTTGCAGAGACATTGATATCAGATGAATTTCCCGATATGGAAATCATAATGGTCCGCATGTATTTAAGCAGGGCGTTAATATTACCCGCCATAAGCTCAAGCTCATCTCCGCTTTGGATATCAAGCGTCCGGGTCAGGTCGCCCTCGTTATGTACCAGATCGTAAAGCGCCTTTGAAAGAACCTTAAGCTTCCGGACGATTCCGGTAATTATGATTCCCGTAAGAAGTACACCGATAAGAGCGCAAACTATGCATACCGCTATCATAATCTTTCTTACGGTATGTATCCTGTCTATTATGCCCTGGGCATTGTAGTCGCTGCCCAAGATAGCTATGACGTTTCCCGAAGAATCCGTAACGGGGACATATGCTGTAAGAAGATATCCGTATTCTTCCTCGTATGTGATTTCATCCTGGATGTAAGTTTCGCCGGAAAGCACCTCGGATATATCATCATAATCTATATCAAAGACTTTCCCGTAGGTCGTCATGCCTTCATCCGCATCTACAAGATAATAAACTGTCTCCCCGTCTGTATATAAAATATACATATAAGAAACATCGGTATATTCCCTGGCCTTTGAGAGGCTCTCTATCACCGTTTCGGATAAAGCCGTATCGTCGGGGCTTTCAAGAAGGGCAGATACGGAATCCGTATCCAGCATACGGGTGCCGATATTAGCCGCCATTTCGGCTGATTCGGTACCGGCGTCAATCATTCCGGATTCCGAGGAATTCATCACAATAATTCCCACAGCCATACAGCTTAAAATGAGAATAATTACAATAGGAATAAGAAGTTTTGTCTTTATAGACATCTTCCTTACCATTCCCTTTTCAATCTTTTCCCTGATTTCAGGAGTGAGTTCTTCTTCGCTTATCATAGCCATAATCCTGTCTTCCTTTCTGTCAAACTATTCTTCCGGGGACCAGCTTGCCTGCAAGTCCTCTATTACAATATTTTCGTCAACTTTTACTACTATCTGATATTCATCCTCATATACAATCTCCCCGGGGAAATTCGTATAAACCATATAATACGGATGGTTATAACGCTCGAGGAGCCACATAAGAGGATTTATCATCTTCATCATCATATCGGAGTTTTCGGTCTTGAAATAGCAGATGACCTTTTCCTGCCTGCGGCATTGGGGCGGCCAGGGAAGCTCCTCGGCGAACCAGGAGTCCAGCTCCTTGAAAAGCCCTACATCTTCCTCATCCATGACCCCGTCGGTCACCATCTGGTTAAGCATGCTGAATATTCCTTTGCCGCTTTTGGTGTTTGCGGCAAGTTCCTTGCCCTGTATACGGCAATATTTAAATTTCATAGGAATCTCCCCTTTGTTTGAACTGTATATACTTTATAATAGCACACAGCTCCTGTTAAAGCAAAGGTAATCGTCAAAATCTCTTTCTTATTCTGGAAGTTTCGTAAAGCACGGAGCCCGAAAGGATATAAAGGAAAAATGATGTGGCCGCACCGTGTATTATGTC
>CAJOQM010000125.1 GCA_905236845.1 uncultured Lachnospiraceae bacterium
GGAACATGTATAAACCTCCGGTAAATTTCTTCTATATAATATATTATCCTTTAATAATGTGTTTATCAAGTGAACTGTTTTGTGTTATAATTGAGAGCGATATGAAATATGACATAAGAACAAAGCATTTGGAATGTTTTCTTTCCGCTGCACGGACGAAAAGCTTTACCGCAGCGGCGAAGGAACTGGATATATCGAGACCTTTGGTGAGCAAATGGATAAAAGCTCTTGAAGATGAGTTGAATACACAGCTTTTCGAAAGGCAAAAAGAAGGAGTCTTTCTCACGGACGAGGGAAGACGGCTGGAGGAGCTTATAAGAGAGCCATTCGATATGCTCCAAAAGGCTTTTGAAACTGCTGATGAGCCTTCCGGCGAAGAGGAAACAGAGCTTCGTATAGGAATCCCCGCAGGCGGTTTTGACGATAAGCGTTTGTTACCCCTTATTTCTTCTTTTAAAAACAAATATCCCGAATATTCGGTTGCGGTCAAAACATTTCCTGCGGAAGAACTGTATGAAAAGCTCAAGGACGGCGTAATAGACGTAATGTTCCACACAGAGCTTTCCACAGGGAAAAATCCGGATGTATCCTGCCTTACCCTCGTAGATACTGCGTTTTGCATAGCCGTATCCTCTGCCCACAGGCTGGCGCATCATGATAGTCTTCCTTTGGAGAGCCTTAAGAACGAAAGGTTTTTTTCCATATCCGAGGAGATTGATCCGGAATATACAAGGCGGATTAAGGCTGCGAGTGAAATGGCGGGGTTTGAGCCAAGAGTCGTACAATATGTATCAAATCTGCCGTCCCTTGCGCTTTCCATAATATATCAAAACGGCGTAACCATAGCTCCCCGTGAGATTGCCGCAGGATACGAGGGACAGATAAGACTTTATCCTCTTCCGGAATCCACCGGCGACGATACTCTTGCTCTTTTGTGGCGAAAGGAAAAGCCCGGGATGAATGCGTTATTGTTTGCGGAATATACCAATTTGTACATGTCTTATGAAGATTGAATAAACGATTACGAAAAATCGCTTGTTTTATCTGTAAAAGAGTGATAAAATACTTCTTATGAAAAAGATTTTTGCAATTCTTTTGCTTGCGTGCGTTTTTGTATCGGGATGCGGAACGCCATTGATAGAGCTTACAACGGATGAGTCACAGCGTATTATTTCTTATGCATCATATGTGGTTATGAGGCACAATTCCGCTGCGGATAAGGGAGTTGTAAAGCTGGCAGAAAGCGCTGATGCTGCACCAAATGAGAATGCGAACGATGAAAGTCCTGCAGAAGAAGCTGCTTCTCCACAGGGAGAATCTGCAGATTCGGAATCGGCAGATGCGTCACAGGGACAAACGGCGGAGGCTTCCGCTTCTGCCGGCAATGAAGGCACTGCTGTGGCGTCGGTTTCGGAGGCAGCTGACCTTTCCGGATGCACGATAGCTTATTCGGGGATAGAAGAAGTCAGTGAATATACAGAGGGTACATATTTTTCCATGACACCTTCATCGGGGAATGTGTACTTCATTGTAAGATATACACTTAAGAATGATTCGTCCGATGCCGTTACGGTGAATCTCATGGATCAGCGGCCTGCATTTACCGCTGATATAGACGGCACTTCCTATGAGGCGAAAAGCACGGTGCTTTCGTCCGATCTGGCGAATATCAACAATCAGATTGAGTCGGGAGGCACTCTTGATACTATTATAATGTTTGAGGTGCCGGAAGGAACGGCGCAGACACTTAACAGCTTGCAGGTGACAGTCAATGGAAAGACAGCATCGCTGGACGTCCAATAGACTTTTGCCATATATATTAATTTAAGGGTAGCAAACAGTAACAAACCCTGGGGGAGGTTCATTAATGGATACAAACATACTGCTGGAAAACGGAACTAACGAACTGGAGGTTCTCGAGTTTACCATCGGGGACAAGCATTACGGCATTAATGTGGCAAAGATAAGAGAGATACTCTCCTATCAGCCGGTTACCCCTATTCCTAATTCTGATTCTACGGTAGAGGGAATATTCATGCCGAGAGATACGATGATCACCGTCATCGATCTTTCTGCCTGCTTGGGATTTGAGCCCATGAGTGAAGGGGGATTGTTCATCATCACGAACTTTAACAAGCTGAACATTGCTTTTCATGTAGAGCAGGTTCTGGGCATACACAGGGTGTCGTGGACAGATATCATCAAGCCGGACGCTACCGTAAATGCAAGCGATGCCAGTGTTACCACGGGTATCATAAAGTTCGAAGAAAAGCTTATCATTATCCTTGACTTTGAGAAGATTGTATCTGACATCAATCCCGAGACAGGCTTACGCATGTCCCAGATTGAGGAGCTTGGCGAGAGAGACAGAAGTGATGCTACTATCCTTATAGCCGAGGATTCACCGCTTCTTTCGAAGCTTATCACGGAGTGCCTCAAGAAGTCCGGATATGTAAACTTGGATGTAAATCCCGACGGAAAGGCTGCCTGGGACAGACTTTGCGAGCTGAAGGGTCAGGGCAATCCTCACGACAAGATAGACTGCATCATCACCGATATCGAGATGCCTCTTATGGACGGTCACAGGCTTACAAAACTCGTTAAGGAAGATGACCAGATGAAGGAGATACCTCTGGTAATATTCTCGTCTTTGGTAAATGAAGAGATGCGGCGCAAAGGTGAGCAGCTCGGAGCAAACGCACAGCTGTCAAAGCCTGAAATAGGGCAACTCGTTGAGGCGATAGACAAACTCATCGATGAAGCGAGGGCGAAGAAAGCGTCACAATAGATCCTGATTTACAAAGCCCGGCCTTTTGACCGGGCTTTTCTTATAGGAGGTACCCGTTAATGGCAAACCAGGAAGATTATCTGGACAGTCTGCTGAATTCCGTTATGGATGATGAAGAATCGCTGGACGACAGTTTTGACAGCGAGTTATACGAAACCCAGGAGGGACTGGGCGACGATATCGACATGGATGATGATGACGATATCGATGGTTTCTTGCGGGATTTTGAGGCTCATCTGAATGACGATGAGGAATTTGACGTAGATGCCCTGGAGCTTTCGGATGAAGAAGAGATTCTCGTGGAAGAAAACAGCCGTTTTGAAGAGAAGGGTTCTGATTCCGGTGATGGGGATGATGATTTTCTCGGAGACCTTTCGGATATCTTAAACGGAGATGACGATGGGGGAGAATCTGTTATTGAAGAAAATCCGGAGGAAATCGAAAGCAAAGAGCAGAGCGGGGAAGAATCCGGGGCGGACATACCGGCCGGATCTGTAGAGGAACCGCCGGCTGATGGAGTGCAAGAGGCTGTATCAGAAGAAGCTGATGATATAAACGAGCCCGAAGCACAACCTGAAGCAGATATCGAAACGGAGGCTCCGGCAGATATAGCCGCTGCAGAAACTGCGGCTGAATCTGAAGCCGGAGGGGCAGATACCAGAGAGTCTTCCGAAGGCGGGGATATGCCTGATATCGAAGAAATATCCGGCGGCGAGAATATGGAGCTTGGAGAGATACTTCAGGAAGTAGCCGGAGATGATATCTCCGAAATAAACCAGATTCTTAATGCGGATGAAAATGACATACCCGTTATGCCCGTTGAAGGGATTGACCCTGCTGCTGTTGCCGTTGCATCCGGCAAGAAGGAAAAAGATCCAAACGCCCCCAGAGGTATAAAGGGAAAGGTTTTAAATGCCCTTTTTGAGGATCTTGAGATACCTACGGGTGAGGGTCCCACCAAAGAAGAGATAGCAGCCATGGAGGCCGAAAAGGCTGCCCAGAAACAGGCTGAAAAAGAAGAAAAGAAGCGCCTTAAGGAAGAGAAGAAGGCTCAAAAACAGGCGCAAAAAGAAGAAAAAAAGAAGCTGGCGGAGGAAAAGAAGGCTCAAAAGGCTGCTGAAAAAGCGGCTAAAAAGGCAGCAAAGCCCAAAAAAGAGAAAAAACCCAAGGAAAAGCGTCCCCCCATAAAGAAAAAGCCGATTATATTAACTCTTGTTTTTGCGGCGTCCATAGCCATATTGGTATATCTCCTGTCTTCGAGCGGTCATTACAGTATACAGATGGAAGAAGCCCAGAGCTATTATTCTGCGGGAAGCTATATAGAAGCATATGACAGCCTGGCGGGGATTTCCGTGCGGAGCGGCGACAGCGATTTTTACCAGCAGACAAAGCTTCTGGGAGGTCTGCAGCAATCTTATAATGACTATCTTATGAGGCTTTCCGACGGAGATATTACAGGAGCGATCGATTCTCTTGTTCGGGGCGTAGGCAGATACAATCTTAACCAGGAAGAAGCAGGGAGCCTGGGAATATTGGACAAATATCAGGCAATAGAGAGTCAGATAGAGGAAGCTCTGTCCACATACGGCATAGATGCGGCAAGAGCTCTTGAGCTTTATGATATTGAAGACAGAAAGGAATACACCCGCGCCATACAGGCATATGCAGGGTGATTGAGAGGTTATATGGTAGCTATTATAGATTACGGCGCAGGTAATCTTATGAGTGTATCCAAGGCGATATGCGCCCTGGGAAGCGAGTGCTGCATAAGCGCCGACAGCGAAAGGATACTGTCATCGGACCGGATCATACTGCCGGGAGTGGGAGCTTTCGGTGATGCAATGGAAAAGCTTGAAAAGGCCGGTCTTATAGAAACAATAAAAACAGCTGTCTCTTCAGGAAAGCCTTTTTTGGGAATATGCCTTGGCTATCAGCTTTTGTTTGAGAGCAGCAGTGAAGCTCCCGGAGTCAGGGGTCTTTCGCTTATACCCGGAGAAGTCCTTCGCATACCCGATGCGCCGGGACTCAAAGTTCCACATATGGGATGGAATTCCCTTTCTTATCCTAATGAAGGAGACCTTTTCCGGGGAGTTCCGGAAGAGAGTTATGTCTACTTCGTTCATTCTTATTATGTCCGTGCCGCATCCCGGGATTGCGTGTGCGCTACGACGGATTATGGCGTTGAAATAGATGCCTCCGTCCAGAAGGATAATATATACGGATGTCAGTTTCATCCGGAAAAAAGCAGCAAAACAGGTGCAAAGATTTTGGAAAATTTCTTATGCATGTTTTAGACCGGATGCGTGAAGGCCTGCGGGATGAAGGGCGAGCCAAAGAAAGGTATAAATGTTTACAAAAAGAATAATTCCCTGCCTGGATGTAGATGCGGGAAGGGTTGTAAAAGGCGTTAATTTCATAGATCTGGTGGATGCGGGAGACCCTGTTGAGGTTGCCGGGGCATATGATGCTCTGGGAGCGGATGAGCTGGTTTTTCTTGATATTACAGCATCATCCGACAAGAGAAATACCGTGGTTGATATGGTGCGGCGGGTTGCGGAGCAGGTATTTATACCTTTTACCGTAGGCGGCGGGATACGCACGGTGGATGATTTCAGGGCGATTCTTCGCGAAGGTGCGGACAAGGTATCCGTAAATTCTGCGGCTATCGACAGACCGGAGCTTATAAAGGAGGCTGCGGAGGTCTTTGGCAGCCAGTGTGTTGTGGTAGCGATAGACGCCAAAAGGCGAAGCGATAACACGGGCTGGAATATCTATAAGCACGGCGGCAGGGTAGATATGGGAATCGACGCTGTTGAATGGGCAAAGAAAGCCTGCAGCCTGGGAGCGGGAGAAATCCTTCTTACCAGCATGGACTGCGACGGAACAAAGGCAGGCTATGATATAGAGCTTACGAAGGCAGTTTCCGAAGCTGTGAGCGTACCGGTTATAGCTTCCGGAGGAGCCGGCTGCAAAGAGGATTTTTATGATGCTCTTACAAAAGGCGGCGCAGACGCTGCTCTTGCAGCTTCTCTTTTTCATTTTCATGAGCTTGACATGGGGGAGCTGAAAGAGTATTTAAGGAGCCGGGGAGTAAGCGTAAGGATATAGGTTTGTGATATGGCTGCGATAGACAATGACTGGCTTAATGAAATAGGGGTCGAATTCAAAAAACCTTATTATGCAAAGCTTTATTCTTTTGTAAAGGAAGAATATTCAAGATGCGTGGTTTATCCTCCGGCAGAGGATATTTTTAATGCGTTTCATTTCACGCCTCTTAATGAGGTAAAGGCGGTCATACTGGGGCAGGATCCTTATCATGAGCCCGGCCAGGCCATGGGGCTGTCCTTTTCCGTCCCTGAGGGTACGAAGCTGCCGCCTTCTTTGCAAAATATTTATAAGGAAATTAATGATGATCTGGGGATCGAAATACCTTCCTGCGGAGATCTTACGAAATGGGCAAAGCAGGGAGTCCTTTTGCTAAACACAGTCCTTACGGTGCGGGCGCATCAGGCAAATTCCCATCAGCAAAAGGGATGGGAGATGTTTACGGACGCTGTTATACAGGCAGTAAATCATCAGGACAGACCTGTCGTTTATATGCTGTGGGGAGCGTCTGCCGGCAAGAAAAGCCAGATGCTTACAAATCCAAAGCATCTTGTGCTAAAGGCTCCGCATCCCAGTCCCCTTTCGGCATACCGGGGATTTTTCGGATGCAAACATTTTTCCAGGGCAAATGATTTCCTTGAAAAAAACGGGGTTACCCCCATTGACTGGTCGCTGTAAATAATATTTTAAAGGTAATTCGGATATGAGCAGACAGGTAGTTGCCGTAGTAGGCAGACCGAATGTTGGAAAATCTACATTGTTTAACGCTTTGGCGGGGAGCCGTATCGCCATAGTCGAGGATACTCCCGGCGTTACGAGAGACCGCATTTATGCAGATGTGGAATGGCTTTCGTATACATTTACGCTGGTGGATACCGGAGGTATCGAGCCGGACAGCTCCGATATAATACTTTCCCAGATGCGGGAGCAGGCCCAGATAGCCATAGATACGGCGGATGTGGTCATATTCCTTACGGATGTGCGCCAGGGTCTTACGGACTCGGATTCAAAGGTGGCGCAGATGCTTCGAAAGTCCGGAAAGCCCGTAGTCCTTGTGGTAAATAAGGTGGATGATTTTGAAAAATATATGCCGGATGTGTATGAGTTTTATAATCTGGGGCTGGGAGATCCTATCCCCATATCCGCAAAAAGCAAGCTGGCTCTGGGAGATATGCTTGATGCGGTGACGGCGTATTTTCCCGAAGACAGCACGGAAGAAGAGGATGATGATTCTCCGAGGATCGCCGTTGTGGGAAAGCCCAATGTAGGCAAGAGCTCCATTATAAATAAGCTATGCGGAGAGAACAGAGTCATAGTCTCCGATGTGGCGGGAACCACGAGAGACGCCATAGATACGGTGATTTCCCACCACGGGGATGAATATGTCTTCATAGATACCGCAGGAATTCGCCGCAAGAACAAGATAAAAAAAGAGATTGAGCATTATATGATTATCCGTGCCGTAACAGCGGTAGAGAGGGCGAATGTTGTTGTACTTGTCATCGACGCTACGGAAGGCGTCACCGAGCAGGACGCAAAGATAGCAGGCATTGCCCATGAGCGGGGCAAAGGTATGATAATCGCCGTAAACAAGTGGGACGCTGTGCCCGACAAGACGGATAAGACCATATATAAGGTGACGGAGGATATTAAAAGGACATTGAGCTTTATGCCATATGCAAGGCTTCTTTTCATATCCGCAAAGACAGGGCAGCGTATGGAAAAGCTTTTTTCCACTATTGACGCCGTAACCCAGAACCAGAATTTAAGGGTAGCGACCGGGGTTCTTAACGAGATCATAATGGAAGCCGTAGCCATGCAGCAGCCGCCCCAGGACAAGGGAAAACGCCTTCGGATATATTATGCGACCCAGGTGGCTGTAGGCCCGCCTACATTTGTGCTTTTCGTAAACGAAAAGAAGCTCATGCATTTTTCGTATCAAAGATATCTTGAAAACCGTATAAGGGATACATTTGGCTTTGATGGCACGCCCCTTCGGTTTATTATAAGAGAACGAAAGGGGGAGAAATGATATGGCTTATCGTATCATCGCTCTCCTTATCGGCTATTGCTGCGGGCTTTTCCAGACAGGATATATATACGGGAGGCTTAAGGATTTTGATCTTAGAAGCCATGGAAGCGGCAATTCCGGCACTACAAATGCCCTTAGGACAATGGGGATAAAAGCCGGAGTACTGGTGCTTTTGGGAGATGTATTAAAGACGGTTATAGCTGTTTTGATAGTCCGGCTTGTCTTTGGAGGCGGCGGCTTTGCCCTTGCAGGGAGCACGGATACAGGGACGGGCGGCAAATTGGTTGACATAATACTCCTTGAGCTTTATGCGGGATTCGGCGCCATATTAGGTCACGACTTTCCTTTTTATCTTAAATTCAAAGGAGGAAAGGGAATGGCGTGCTCTGCGGGATTTTTGATAAGCGCTATGCCATGCGTCCTGTTGCCGGAGGCTGTTGTTTTTCTGGTGCTAGTAGGGATGACGAGGTATGTGTCTTTGGGGTCTGTTGCGGTATCGGCGCTTTTTCCCGTGATCTCCATTGCGGAATGGAAGATGGGAATACTGCCTGTCTCAGATGA
>CAJOQM010000126.1 GCA_905236845.1 uncultured Lachnospiraceae bacterium
AGTAATATGTCCCTGCGATTGTTTTATATCAGCAATACCCTTCAACCTTTGCTATATGCATGGCAAGGTCGAGGACTTTGTTTGAGTAGCCCCATTCGTTGTCATACCATGCGATAAGCTTTACGAAGTCTTCATTAAGCATGATGCCTGCCTTCTCGTCGAATACGCAGGTGTTGGGGTTCTTGCGGACATCGCCGGATACGATCTCGTCTGAATTATATTCGATGATTCCCTTCATATATGTCTCTGATGCTTTCTTTACTACGCCGCAGATTTCCTCATATGAAGTTTTCTTTTCGAGCTTTGCGGTAAGGTCGATAACCGAGATATCATTGGTGGGAACTCTGAAGCTCATGCCGGTGAGCTTGCCGTTAAGCTCCGGAATAACGAGACCTACAGCCTTTGCGGCGCCGGTGGAAGAGGGGATGATATTGTTAAATACGGACCTTCCCGTCCTCCAGTCACGTCCTCCGTTTGAATCTACTGGCTTTTGCTTTGATGTGGAAGCGTGAATTGTGGACATAAGTCCTTCCTTTATGCCGAAGGTATCGTTTATTACCTTTGAAAGAGGCGCCAGGCAGTTTGTGGTGCAGGATGCATTTGAAACCACATCCATGGAACTGTCGTAAGTATCCTCATTTACACCCATTACGAAGGTGGGGAAGTCTGATTCTTTGCCGGGAGCGGTGAGCACCACCTTCTTTGCTCCGCCCTTAAGATGTTCTCTGCACTGGTCAATGCTGCGGAATGCGCCTGTTGACTCGATTACTATGTCTATTCCCTGTCCTGCCCAGTCGATCTTTGCAGGCTCGTTTTCGGAAAGAACGACGATCTCATTTCCGTTAATGGATATGCCCGTATCCGTTGGCAGTACTTCTGCCTGAAAGCGACCGAAAACGGAATCGTATTTTAACAGATATGCCATTTTTTCGTAATCCGCATTCCTCTGGTTGATGCAGCAGATAATGGCATCGTCTTTGCGTCTTGCAAGACTTCTTATGCAAACTCTTGCTATTCGACCGAATCCGTTTATTCCTATTCTAACACTCATTTTTTTGTGCGGGATATTCCCGCCCTCCTTTCAAATAATAAAATCACTGAAACTTTGCATGAAAAAAGGTCATGCACCAAACATGACCATTTTAGCACAGATATTTAATTATGTGAATGAGTGATAATTATTAGACAAAGTAGGGTCAGTTGGCGCCGGTAATCTGCCGTCTGTTTTGTGGTATCTTTATATAGACCTGGAAATGCTTTTCAAGCCTTGACCATGCGCATCCCGCAAGGCAGCATATTACGATATTAAATATGATGCATACAGGAAGACCCAGATAAAGGAAATCTGTATGCCAGCCCATTCTGTAATAGATCATCTGATAAAGGAATATATGCCAGGTGGAGCGCCCTATAAGCTCAAGCCCCGATCCTATAAATGTAGGTATCTGCTTTGTCCTGAAAAGAGCAAAAACTACATATATAAGAGGAACGATATAAAGGCTTGAAAGCAGGTTCGTATTTGCCCAGTATCTGCAGAACAAAAGGTTTTGCATAAGATCCCCGTAATCAAGCGTATACAGGATTATTATTCCTGCCGTAAACATGGGTGCAAGTATGCCCCAATGGATTTTGTTGCCAAGAGCCATATACATTCCGCAGGTTACCATAAATATATATCTTACATATATAATTCTATAGGTATACCAGTCCATGGCAAAGCTTGCAACGCACATTTCATAAATGATATTTACGGCAAGCATTCCCAAAAGTCCCCAGATGGGGCTTTTTTTAATTATTACATATATAATGGGCATGGTAAGAGTAAGCTCAAGAAGACATGCCACATAATAGCCTCCGGATAAGCCCTCGTTAAATCCGCCTGTTAAATATGTATAAATATAGTCGCCTGCATTAAGTTCCGGGGTAAAGCATCCCTCCGCAAAGGCCTCAAAGAAAAACAGCAATGTATATGGAAGCATTATCCATAATATCTTAGGTAGCATCTGCGACGGTGCATAAATTGACTTTAAGGTTGTGGTTTTTCTCTTTTCGTATGCAAGGACTGCGTTATAACCCGAAAGGATCATAAATATGGGAACTGCCATTCTTATACCGTACGTAAAAGTGGGATATGACTTTGTTTCCCAGCTGTAGTGGGTGATGATAACCATGATAATACAGATGGCTTTAAGATAGTCCGTTACATGGACTCTTTCCTGATATGGCATTTTATGTAAACTCCCTGTTTCGATTTTTTACAATTATATTACAAAAAATGTTCTATATCAATATATTTCCTTTACATTTTACGAAAATGCCTATATCATGTAACATGTTATGAAGATATTACAAAATTATTACAAACGTGTTGCAGAAAAACTTAATAAGTTAGGAGTAGCTATCATCGTTACTCTGGCTGTGGTTCTTACCATAGCAGCCATGGTTGCATCGGCCGGTGTTGAAGTTCACGCAGCTGAAACCTCTACATCAGACAGCGTCAGCGTATCGGAGACGGCCGGTCAAACAGCGTCAGATGCCGAAGGCACAGACAACACCTCATCCGTAGATACGACTACGGTACACAAAGGCTACATCAGCGTATCAGCCGGTGTAAAGGTATACAGCGAAGCATCGACTTCATCCTCAAAGGTCGGCAAGCTTAAATTTAACAAAAAAATTAAATACACATACAGCGAAACGGACGGATGGGTTTATGTCTGTTCGGGAAAGGTAAACGGCTATATTAAATCCGACTATATTTCCTCAAAGAAGGTTAAGGCATCCGCTGTTACATTAAAAGGAAAGGTATCAAGTTTCAAATCATATATGTCCAGAGCTGCCGTTGGAAGCAAGAGCTCTCCCCAGTACAAGCTCCAGAAGCTTGCAAAGGTGGGCAAGTACGGTATCACTACCGTAAACGGTCGCTATTGCATAGCTGTAGGTTCCGGCGTCGGGGCTGAAATAGGACAGTATGTTGACCTGGTGCTGGAAAACGGCACAGTCATAAAGTGCATTGTGGGAGATCACAAGGCTTCAAAATTCAAGTCAAGCAATGGATGCGTATCAGAATTTATCGTAAGCGTATCAAAGCTTGCAAGCTCTGCAAAATCAAGCGGTAGTGTTTCCAGCTGCCAAAGCGACTGGAACAGCCCCGTCAAGACTTTTGTTGTATACGACAAAAAAGTAAATCTTTAATATCTGCGGAAAGGCTGATTCTTAATCAGTTTTACACATATCATACTCCTCTTTAAGCGCCGGTTTCGAATTATGAATTCGGCGCTGTGTTTTTTTCTTGATATATGTCCTCTTAAGTGGTAAAGTATTTAAGTGTGTGCAATTTAGAACACATACAGACTTTAAATACGAAAGACGGGAAAACATGAAAAAAAGTATTAACATAAAAAAGACATTTGGAATCACTGTATTGTCGGGGCTTTTGCTGACAGCCTTAGTAGTAACGGGATGCGGAGGATCGGCAGAAGATACTTCGGGTCTGGAATCAGGAAATGGTTCTGCGAAAAGTGCAGAAAGCGCAGATGCATCTGCAGATGTTAGGATAAGTGATGCGTCCGGAGATACCGCAGGAGATACCGGCAATGCAAAGGAGGAGACAGCGGATGCCGCCTACGACCTTACAAAGGGCATAGTATATACTACGACTGTTATTCCGGATGTTCAAAGTATTTCATCGGAGAAACAGTCCTGGGGGAACGGTCCAGACAGGGACGAGCTTAACCGCCCGGTTTCCGCCCTTACCTTTAATGAAAAATATGCGGACTACAATGTTGATTTTATAGAAGAAACCGAAGAAAAGGTGGTTTTTCTTACATTCGATGAAGGCTATGAAAACGGCTATACGGACGAGATTCTTGATACGCTTAATGAAAAAGGATGGAGCGGAATATTCTTCTGCACCATGGATTATGTTACAAAGAATCCCGAACTCGTGCAGCGCATGATAGATGAGGGACATATTGTGGGTAATCATACTGTCCATCATCCCGCAGACGGAATGGATTCTTTAAGTGTTTCCGAGCAGCAGGAAGAAGTCATGGGACTTCACGAATACGTTAAGGAAAATTTTGATTATGATATGTTCCTTTTCAGATATCCCTCCGGCGAGTTCTCGGAGCAGTCTTTGGCGGTTATCAACAACTGCGGTTACAAGAGCGTCTTTTGGAGCTTTGCGTATGTGGACTGGCTTACGGACGAGCAGCCCGATGAATCCGAATCCCTTACGAAGCTTACTGACTCGCTGCATCCCGGAGCTATATATCTGCTTCACGCCGTATCATCCACAAACGCCCATATACTGGGGCAGTTTATAGATAACGCAACAGCACAGGGATATACAAGCGGAGATTACGGACAGATAGTATTGGATGAAATAAATCTTAGGAAACGCTGATTAAATGAGTTTATATTAATGCGGGCAGGTGGGATGCCACCAAGCCATCCGGAGAACTTGACGAAAGCAAGCTGAAGGCGTAGCTTGAGTCTGGTCGTAGGAGTGTCCTTAAGCTTGGTAAGCCGCAGGCGAACCTGGCGATAGGACAAGTTCCGCAGACTGCGCAGCAGTCGAGGACAT
>CAJOQM010000127.1 GCA_905236845.1 uncultured Lachnospiraceae bacterium
ATCATCGGAAGACCCGCTCCCGTCATCACCCATCACAATCTTTGCCCTTGAGATATGGGATCTGAAATATTCGGAAATATCCGTAGATGATGTGTAGCTTCCCATAAGCACAAGGCTTCCGGATGTATAATTATAAATACTAAAGCTCTCTCCCGACGAAGGAGAAACTGTACCTTCATCCAGGTTCAACAAAGCCGCCGATGTAGTTCCCCGGCGTATATCTACGGAAGCTGATGAGCCCGTTATGGCAAGAGAGGCCGATGCCGTTCCGGAATAGGAATGGCCGTTTCCCATACCCGGGCCTGCAGCAGAGCCTGCGGCATAGACGTCTCCGCCGGAAACAGTAATGCTTCCGCCGTATCCCCTGTAGCCGCCGCCTATACCGGCGCCGTAATCTCCCGCATAAGCTTTTACCACTCCCCCGGTTATGGCAACCGTTCCGGCGGCGCCGTTCTGACCGGAGCCTATGCCCGCTCCGTTTGAGCCGCCCGTAGCGCTGACTGATCCGCCGTTTATGGTGACGGCTCCGGCTTTTCCTTTAAATCCCGCTCCTATGCCGGCGCCCTGATACCCTCCTATAGCCGTGATATTTCCCCCGTTTATGACTATGGTGCCTCTGGATTCGCCGCTTTTGCCGCCGATCCCCGAGTTTCCGGAGGCCGCAGATCCTCCTGCCGTCAAACACCCCGCATTACCGGACTCCTTTGCGGCATCGGACCTGGCATAAATAGTAAGCTTTGCCCCCTCACCCACGGTTATTCCGTAGGGCGCCTTCCAATCACAGCCGTCTTCAAGTATTATGTAAACTGAACCCAGGATTTCGAGCCTCGATCCATATTCAAGGCTGCCCGAAAGATAATACCAGGTCGCAGAATTTGACGAGCCAAAGGTTACACCGTCGGATGTGGATGTTACTGTTGTAACCGACGAAGCTGCGACAGAGCCGCTCCCCGAAGACGATGTCGGATCCAGGTATGTAATGGTATCTGCGGCATATGTCCCAAAGGCGCAAAAAGAGCTGCCGGAATATATGCAGGTTACGACCATGCAAAAAACAACAGTCACAACCGTATATATATTTTTCCTGACAGCTCTTAATTTATTCATACTGTACCCTTAATTCAGATCTATCATGTTTATATCATCATCCTTGCGGCTGCTTCCTGCGGACAGATCCTTTGAAGGAGCAGCGCTCTTAATGGTTTTTTCGGGATCGCGTACAACGGTGCCCTGACCGCTTTGCGCATTTGCAGCCTCATTTCTGCGGGAAAGAGTCTTTCTTATCTCTTCTGCCTCTTTTACCATATCATCGTCATCAAAGGCTCCGAAATCCTCGTCGTCAAAGAAATCGTCATCTTCCCTCTTTCTGCCTCTGAAGACTACGACATTTACGGTAACTATGATAAGAAGCACAATGATGATTATAAGAACTGCAATGATTTTGTTGTATTTTTTCTTAAGAGCCTTTGTGCTCTCTCCGGTATCGGAAGAATCCGTGCTGTCTCCCGTAGCGATAGCTTCTTCAATATCGGTGTCGGACACTTCCGTCTCGGGTTCAGTCGTCCTTGTTGCGCTCTTAAGCTCTGAATCATATGTGACCCAGCCTTCGTATCCGTCCGTCGTCTTTGCGTAGACAGTATAGAGGCTTGATGTATCAACGCCTGCATCTGAGCTTTCGGAAGCTGTGCTTTCCTGATACGCCTTTATGACTCCCTTTTCGTCAGCAGGAAATGCCACGGTCTGATAATCATCCCCGGCGTCAAATCCCGAAGGAGCGTTCAGGAATATTATCGTAGTCTCCCCCTCTGTAATGCATGTATATGGAATAAATGCCTGGGATGCAGCATCAAATACAAAAAATCCGCCGTCCGAATCGTTTTCCATATATACGATATACACATCTGCGCTTTCTATATAGAACGCAGGATACTGCGTGCCCGCATAGTCTATGGAAGACTCGGTGCAGCCCTCGGGGAGGCTGTCCGTCTTTATATTTGAAAGGCTGTCGGCTATGGTATATTCAACGCCGGATACCATTATGCCCGTGACAGAATCTGTTCCCTCAGAATCTGTGCCTTCGGAATCATCCGAGGATGTATCCGCAGTGCTTGTGCTATCCGTAGACGAACTCGAATTGTCCGTTGAATCCGTCTCATCCGCAGCGCTCGAACTGCTTGAATTATCCGCAGAAGACGATGAGGACGAATTATCCGCAGAGCTTGAACTATCCGTAGATGATGAGGATTTCAAAAGATCCGTCCTTACATATCCCGTAGTACCGTTTACGGATATCTTGTACCAACCGTTTTCGGTACCGAGCACCTCAACGCTTGTTCCTACCGGAACCGAAGCAATCGTGTCATAATCCGTACCGGGACCGGAGCGCACGTTTACGTTGTTTGTAGTGCCGCTGGTAACCACCATAGTCTCGGCATATGCCGGAAGGGCTGCCGCCGAAAAGGCAAGTCCAAAGGCCAATATTAATGTCAATAATTTCTTACACTTCAAAACAGTTACCTCCAATGCTTATTTGCGATGCCGCAAATTATTCAACAGTAACGGACTTTGCCAGGTTTCTGGGATGATCCACATCGTAACCTTTGCCCGCCGATACATAATACGCAAATAATTGAAGCGGTATAATAGCGAGTGAATTTGCAAAATACTTGTTTGTAGTAGGAATATATACCACAAAATCCGCATTCTCTTCGATTTCCGAATGTCCAACGTTTGTAACCGCCATGACAAAGGCGCCCCGGCTCTTTACCTCTACAATATTTGATATAGTCTTGTCATACAAAGCTTCCTGGGTAACTATTGCGGTAACCAGCGTGTTCTTTTCTATCAGAGATATAGTGCCGTGCTTCAATTCCCCGGCGGCATATGCCTCCGCATGGACATAGGATATTTCCTTAAGCTTCAGGGATGCCTCAAGGGCTATGGCATAGTCCAGGCCCCTGCCGATATAATATACATCCCGGGCGGAAATATATCTGTTTGCAAATTTCTGGACTCTCTCTTTGTTTCCAAGGAGCAGCTCCACCTGCTCCGGAAGGCGCTTTAAATCCTCGACATAGCTCTTCTCTTCATTTGCATCAAGCTGTCCTCTCTCCTTTGCAAACAATATGGCAAGCATATAGAAGACCGCTATCTGGGCGCTGTATGCCTTGGTGGTCGCAACAGAGATTTCAGGTCCCGCAAATGTATATAATGTGCGATCTGCTTCCCGGGTCATGGAGCTTCCCGTAGCGTTTACTATAGCCCATACCGGTACCCCGTGTGCTTTCGCCTCTTTCACGGCAGCAAGGGTATCCGCTGTCTCTCCGGACTGGCTTACCGCTATGACTATTTCGTCATCTGTATACACAGGATCCCGATAGCGGAATTCCGATGCCAGCTCTACCTCTACGGGTATCCTCGCCATACCTTCTATCACATATTTCCCCGTCATCCCCGCATGATATGCGGAGCCGCAAGCTACTATATGTATTTTGGACGCTTTTTTTATTATATCCGCATCCTTTGAAAGCTCTTCAAAAGCTATGCTGCCTTTCTTCATCCTGGGCTCGCAGGTATTCCGAAGCACCTTGGGCTGCTCGGACATCTCCTTCATCATGTAGAATTCGTATCCGCCCTTGTCGGCTGCGTTTACATCCCATTCTACAGTATGAAGCTCCGGCTTTATTTCCTCTGCATCAATGTTAAAGAAAACAATATCTTTTTCCGTGATCTTTGCTATCTCTTCGTTTTCGATATAATAAACATCACGGGTATATTTGAGGATAGCAGGCACATCGGAGGCAATATAATTGCCGTCCTTGCCCTTTCCTACGATAAGAGGAGAATCTTTCCTTGCCGCATAGAGCTCTCCGGGGTGATCTGCAAAAATAATCCCCAGAGCATATGAACCCGTCACCCTGTGAAGGACTTTTATGATAGTCTCCACCGGGTCGCCCGTATAGTAATAGTCCAGCATAACCGCCAGAGTCTCCGTATCCGTATCGGATTTAAAGGCAAATCCTTTTTTCTCCATTCTCTGGCGAATATCAAGATAATTCTCTATGATTCCGTTATGCACTACGGCAACGGTTCCCGCCGCATTAAAATGCGGATGGGCGTTTGCTCTTGTAGGCTTGCCGTGAGTCGCCCAGCGGGTATGCCCTATGCCCAGAGTCCCCGGCAAAAGCTTTCCGTCGTGGGTCATTTCCACCAATGCATTCAGTCTTCCGGGGGTCTTTTCGGAGCGCAGAGTCTTTCCGTCAAAAACCGCCATCCCCGCAGAATCATAACCTCTGTATTCAAGCTTTGAAAGCCCGTCAAGCAATATGGGGGCTGCCTGATTTTTCCCTGTATATCCAACTATTCCGCACATTATTCCGTACTATCCTCCGTATTGTCCGTAGAATCCGTGCTCTCGGACAGACCGTCATCTTCTATATTGTATGTCGTCGCATCGTCTTCATCGCAGCCGGTGTAATTAATAATATGCGTACTGATCTCCTGCACCGTAGATGAAACCTCGTAATTCTCCTCGCCAAAGAGCGACTTGTACAGTGCCTGAACATTGGTTTCCAGCGTACAGGGCACATCTATACTTCCTATGCCGTAGGTCCCCGTGGTCAGATTATACGGGAAACCTGCAGTATCTCCTATGGAATAGCCTATGCAGTTGGCCGCAAGCGCAAGTATCTCCGTATTTGTAAGAGTAGTCGAAATCTCGTCAACGACCGCATCTACGACAGCATTGGCAGTAACGAGGCCTCCGCTTCGCACTTTCTTAAACAAAGCCCCAAGGACTTTCCTTTGGCGCTGGGCTCTGCCGAAATCTCCCAGAGCCGTCTTACGTATCCTGCAATATGCCGTAGCCTGGACTCCGTCCAAAGTATAAGTCCCCTCGCCCGCAAGGGTAGTAGATGAGACTCCGGTCCATTCTTCAAGCTCTGCTATGTATTTATTCATAAGCTTCGCTTCCTTTGCCGTGACTTCCATTTCTATGCCGCCTACGGCATCTATGGCATCTATAAGAGCCTGGAAATCCACCGTTACATAGTCGGTGATATTAAGATCCAGGTTCGTATTCAGCATGCGCACGGCCTCTTCGGAACCGCCGTAAGAAAATGCTGCATTTGCCTTTCTGTAGCTGAATTCTCCGTCTTCTTCTTCCTGCTGCGCCATAATGGTGTCTCTGTATACGGAAACAAGATTTATCTCCCCGGATGAATTGTCGATGGAAAGAATCATGATAGTATCGGAGTTTCCGCTTTCCAGTTTTCCCATGGTTCTGTTATCAAGTCCAAAAAGAGCGATATTGGTATATCCGTTCAAAAGCTCGGTATCGACTTCGTCACTGATTCCCAGGGACTGTTCGTCAATGTCTTCATGATTAATCTTGCCAAGCTTAAGCCATACAAAAAGAGCCGCCGCAAGCACCAGCAATACAATCAGTTCTATTATAAAAATTATAAGTTTTTTTCTTCTCCTTTTCTTTACGGGAGAAAGAGGTTTCTTACTCATAAGCCTTCCTTTCAACGTCAAAACATAATCGTCTTATTATAATCCCATTACGCATACAGTGTCAAATCGCTGCCGCTTTCGCAGCAGTGAACAATTAAAAAAAGAAAGGAATATAGCTCATTTGCCACGTTCCTTTCTCTTAATATTATTTATCGCAGATTAAAAAGCCTTTGAGATAACAACCTTGACTGTATAGCCTGTTATGCTTATCTTTACATCGTCGGCTATATTTGCGACGATGGATTTTTCCAGCTCGTCCCAGGCTTCTTCGGCTTCCTTACCTTCGGCATTTTGGATGCCGGATTTGTATTGTCTCATGGACCATTCGTAGGTTTCCCCTGTTCTGAAGCTGCTGGGGCTGCCCATACTCATAAGACCCGAAGACATCCTGGATATAGCATCATCGGCAGGGAGCATTGCCGTACCTATCATGTCCTTAATCTTGCTCATAAAACCTTTTACTGCATCGTTCTCGCCGCTCGTAGCGACGGAAAGGAGCGTCAGTTTCATTTCTTTTGTAAGATCGACATCGGATACAAGATGGATTTCAAAGCTTTTGCCTTCTCTTTCCACATAATAGGATCCTTCCGCCTCTCCGGTCGCGCCCTTCATGATTCCGAAAAGCTCCTCCGAAAGAAGTCGAAGCCGGATCTGTTCCTTGTGAGTAAGGCCGCTTTCTTCGGCAAGACGCTGGGTCTCTTCGATAGCCTTTTCCATTCCGTCTCCGTTGCTGTTAATGATTACCTCAGATGTCTTCATGTATAAGCCTCCTTATATCCTGCTTGCTATGGCGTATGCCTGGCGGGTAGCCTGCTGCACCGTGGCGGGCTTTTTGCAGTCTCCGAGCATGTAGAATTCCTCTGTTATACCGTAGAATTCAAGCGCCTCATCGGTAAGAGGCTTCATGCCTGCGGAAACTACTATGCTGTCACACTTAATCGACGCTGCATTGCCATCCCTATCAGTATAACATACTTCGCCCGGTTTTACCTCTGCTACGGCACAATTAAGCAGCTCATCGCAGTTTGTATGCGCCTTCCATGCGGCATCAAGCATCTCCCTGTAATGGATCATGGTAGAATCCGCCGCAAGACGGTCTCGCATCTCGATCACGGTTGCATGATGTCCCTTTTCATCAAGATGCATGGCAGCCTCTACGCCGACTTCGCCACCGCCGATAACGACTACATCATGCCCCAGTGAATCAGGATCTACAAAAGCGTCATTTGCGGAATTAACCTTCACGGTATCTATGCCTTTAATAGGCGGGATAGCGGGCTGTGCGCCCAACGCTGCTATTATCACATCATAGTTTTCTTTTTCCAGCATGTCCTTCGATGCCTCGGTATTAAGCCTAACCGTAATGCCGGCTCTCTTATCACACTGGCGGATAAGGTAATTCTTGTAATCCTTCAATGTCCACTTAAAGGAAACATAGTCGGAATGCTTTATGGCGCCTCCAAGAGCGTCGGATTTTTCGTAAATGGTTACCTCATGGCCTCTTTCGTCAAGGAAGATAGCGCAGCGCATGGCGGCGGGACCTCCGCCTATTATGGCAACTTTCTTTTTCCTTTCAGGCTTCTTTGCCAGGCGGTCAAGCTTTTGTTCGAGTCCTATCCTGGGATTCACGGAACATACGGATACATAAGGATCATTGGGTCCTCTGCCGTGGCACTTGTTGCAGCGAAGACACGGAACGATATCGTCGTCGCGACCTTCCGCTACGAGGTCTCCGTAATTCGGGTTCGTTATAAATGCGCGGCCTGCGTATATAAGGTCAGCCTTGCCCTCGGCAATAGCCTTGTCGCATGTTGCGGGATAATGATATCCTCCCACTGTACCTATGACCATACCGGAGACACGCTCCTTGATATATCCGGACGCCTCAAGGAAAGGAGTTTCGTTAAGTTCAAAGCCTGTGGGATGCGCATCGTCTACATTCTTTGCGCGGAGCTGAACGATATCAGCATATTCCTTTGCCTTGTTCAGGAATTCAACAGTATCATCTATGGTATATCCACCCTCTTCATCCTCAAAGGAGTGGATGATCTCTATAAGCATGCGGGGACCTACTGCCTCACGCATCGCCTTAAGCACCTCGAGGGGGAACCTCATCCTGTTTTCAAGAGATCCGCCGTATTCATCAGTCCTTTGGTTTGACAGGGGAGATATAAATTTGCCCGGGAGGTTTCCGCGGTAGCACATATGTACACTCACCATATCATAATCAAGGAACTGCAGTATCTTTGCCTGCTCCGCATAAGACATGATGACCTTCTTGATCTCTTCGTCGGAATATTCATGAGGCATCTTGTGTCCGTCTATCTTTTCTATCGTAAATGTGCGGGGCTTTGGGGGCTCCATAGTCCCGGGGACATGACCTTTTTCGCCGCCGGCAGGCTCGTCGCCTTCTTCAGGGGGCGCAGGCGGGAGCTTATTAAAATCAAGACCATACTCGCCATCACTCCACTTAACGAGCGGATAACATGAGGGCGGTCCTACGAATATACCCATACATGCAAGTGAATCAAAGTAATGTATGGAATCCGCCATCTGCATCAGATAGTTCTGTGATGCGGTATCATACAGATCATAGTCGGGGAAATGTGAAAAATCCGCCGCCATGGGCATCTGGTTGCCCCGGGAAAAATTGTTTATTCCCATACATGTGGTGATGGCAGCCGATCGAGCCTTATTTTCGTAGTGAGCTATTACGGTATCAGCCGGATAGCTTTCAGGTCCCTGCAGAAAATGTGGCAGAGAATTCGACGCTACCAGCCTGTTCTTTAATACATAGCCTCTCACCTTAAGGGGAGACATCAGATGCTTAAACTTTGGTTTACTCATTTTTATATATCCTCCTTTGATTAATCAACCAAAAAACTTATCGTTACTACACTGTCCTCATCCTGCGGGTACCCTTCCGGCAGGGAGATAGTGATGCCTGCAGGCCCGGATGAGCCTGTGGTCTTTATATATAATCCTCCCATGCCGCCGGATATCCAGGCATTTGAGGGACCTATGATCTCTATGGGTCCTTCCGCCTTTACAGGAAGCGGCATGTTAAAGAAGGGCACTGTATTTAAATTATCATCGCAGATACGTATACGGATTTCAGCCACATCATAGGTGGCGCCTTCTTTAAGATTCACTGCCGAAGCTTTCGCCTCTATATGTATATTTTCTACGCCGGACTTCGTAACGGACTTTACTACTTCTCCGTCCTTTATGGCATCAAAGCGATACACCTTTGACTTGCCACCCCAGTCTCCCACATATTCACCGTAGAGACGGTATGCCTCGGAAAACGGCATATGGTAGATTGCCATCGCCTCTGCCAGCTTCAGCTTGATTCCGGGGGGAATCTGCGTCATCCCGTATCTGCCGATATAGTTCAGGGCTTCCTTTACTATGGCATTCTGATGGGAAGTGAAATTTTCCCTCTCTTTCATAATGTCGCCGATATAGTCGTCTATAAGAATCGGCGGGTGGCGCAAAGCCGAATATTTGCCCCCTCCCGGGAAATATTCCTTTACAAGCTCGCCGTTCTTGAACATACGCACGCTGTCGGCATTTGTAAATATATAAACATCCCCTTTGTTTCCGGCAGGATGCTCCCCTATATCCATGCTTGACGAAACCTCCAGCACCGGCACGGCATTCTGCTGGGAAGCATATACATATGATGCCAGCTTCGGATTGCGGAACATATCCATAACTCCGTGATAACATACCCTGTCTCCGCTGCCAAAATCCTTGTGGGTGTTGTAATCAAACATACACCATCCAAAGGAGCCCACTATCCCCCGCTGCCTGTTTACACCGTCAAGGACAGCCGCATGGCGCAGGGCATGGTTTAGCCTTTGCTCCTCGTCGTCAAAGGACTTCGTCGGATACATATGCCCGGCGTATTCGCTGATAAGATACGGCTTTGACGGATCCGGAGTCACGGATTCCTTCTTCTTGCAGCCGGGAGTCTTTCCGTCGTGGGAAAAATCATTAAATGTATACACATCCTCAAGAAGACTGCTCTTTTCTATATATCGCACGCCTCCGGTCTGTCGTCCCGGGTCAAGGCAGCGGGCAAGGTCGTTTGTCCTTGCGTATAGCTCATCGTCATCCTGGGACTCATTTATACGGACTCCCCAGAGGATAATGGAAGGATGATTTCTGTACTGAATAACCATCTCCCTTACATTTAATATGACCTGCTCTTTCCAGGCATCTCCTCCTATATGCTGCCAGCCGGGGATCTCGGTAAATACAAGAAGCCCCAGCTCATCACACCTGTCGATAAAATGCTGCGACTGCGGATAGTGGGATGTACGCACTGCGTTTAGTCCCAGCTCCCTGCGGAGGATATCCGCATCCAGCTTCTGCATGGATTCGGGCATGGCATAGCCTACATAGGGATAGGACTGATGACGGTTCAGACCCCTTATCTTAAGACGCCTGCCGTTTAAATAGAATCCGTTCTCTCTGAATTCCGCATTCCTAAAGCCCATAACTCTTACGGCGTTGTCTATGACTTTATCGTCCTTTTTAAGCTCTATATGAAGGTCATAGAGATTCGGCGCCGTCACATCCCAAAGCTTCGCCCCGGGTACATCAAAGTCGATTACTCCTTCATACTCATACTCGCCAAAGCAGATAGCCCGCTCGGTGTTATGTAAACAAACGCTCCATTTAACAAAAAGCCCTTCCACAGTCCCGGGCGCTATTTCCCGCCCCTTGCTGTCGTCAAGAGTAATCATAAGATTCACATCACAGGTAAATCCTTCGTTCTTGCCCTCATCAAGGTCTATAAAGCCGGGAAGCTCGGGACGCACGGAAATATCGGTCATACGGATTTCATCCGTAACCATAAGGGTAACCTCCCTGTAAATACCTCCGTATGTCATATAATCTATAACAAATCCAAAGGGTGGTATATCCTGATCTTCGCGACTGTCTACCCGGACAGTAAGCACATTGTCGGCTCCGTAATCCAAATACTCCGTAAGCTCCGCTTCAAAAGCGGTATAGCCGCATCTGTGCTCTGCAACCTGCTGCCCGTTCACATAGACAACAGCTCCGTGCCCTACTGCATCAAAGCGTACAAATACACGCTTTCCTCTCCATTCATCAGGAACATTTATAATGCGGCGGTATCCGCATTCCATCTGATATATGGATTCATCAAAATAATGAAAAGGTGTTTCCTTTACGGTATGAGGAATCCGCACCGTCTTTGCCGATGATACATCCCCTGCGCTAAAAAGCTCATCTGAAAATTCTTCCTTAAATATCCAGTCATTATTAAGAGGTATTATCTGTCGCATTTAGTTCTCCTTGCCATCGGGTGCGGTCTGTTTGGCTTCCTTCAAAGGAAGCGCCCGGGGTGCCTTTGCTTCCTCATAAAAATATATCCTAGATGCAAAATCAGGATAGAACCGCAACGTATTATCATAGCCGCTTGCGGCAAAAGCCGATCGCACATGGATGCCCGCATTATTCAGGGCAGAGCCGCTCATTATATGCTCTTCTTCCTCGGACTCCATATTTACAAATTTTGATAGAGCGTTATGTATGAAGCCGTCCTGCTTTACATGGACGGGAGATACATAATTAACCAGCCCGCCAAAATCCTTAAGGTCGTGCTTGAATTTCATGCCATAGACATGATATTTGCAATCCGGATCAAAGCCCGAGGGCTTGTGCACAAAGGTCTGTACATTAGGCTGAACCAGAGACTGTATCATCATGGATACTCCCTTTTTGCCATCGGGAGAAACTATGGTTTCTTCCAGGGAATTCATCCCAAGAGACGACAGAGGGTGGGAATTCCTGTCCAGGGCATTTCTCCCCCGGCAAAGCCTTCCGTATTGCAGTATCCTTCGCCATTTTTTGTATATGGCAATCTGGTTTTTGATAGCAGAAAGCTCGTCCCTGTCCATATCCGCCAGATTGCATTCATAACCCAGGACTCCGAATGCCGCTACCGTAAAGCGGGTCTGCAGCGGAATTCTGCGCAGGGTCTGATGATTTGGTACATCCGAAACATGGGCGCTCATAACCGACTGGGGATAGCCGTAGCTATAGCCTCTCTGGATAAGGCTGCGGGACAGGGCGTCCGTATCATCGCTTGCCCATATTTGCGGGAAATAGCACAAAACACCCAAATCAAAGCGGTTGCCGCCTGCGGAACATCCCTCAAAAAGAATATCGGGAAATTCCTCCGTAAGCTCCTTGAAAATCCGGTAAAGCCCCAGCACATATCTGTGTGCCGTCTCACCCTGTCTGCCGGATTCCATATAAGGAGAAAATATATCCGTCATATTCCTGTTCATATCCCACTTCACATAGGACACTCCGGGAGTAGAAAATACTTTTTTCATGGCGGATATCACATAATCACACACCTTGGGATTGGCAAGATCAAGGAACATCTGATTGCGTCCCGTAGAATGCTCCTTTCCGGGGATCCGCATAGCCCAGTCGGGATGATTGCGATAAAGATCGCTGTTTTCGCTTATCATCTCGGGCTCTACCCAGATTCCAAAATCAAGCCCCAGCGCCTTTACCTTTGATGCGATCCCTGCTATGCCGTTGGGGAGCTTCTTTGGATCTGCCTCCCAGTCGCCAAGGGAGCTTGTATCGTCATTGCGTCCCTTAAACCATCCGTCGTCCATCACGAAAAGCTCTATACCCACCTTCTTTGCCGCCTTTGCCAGGCGAAGAAGCTTTCCTTCGTTTATCTTAAAATACGCAGCCTCCCAGCTGTTTAAAAGCACGGGTCTTTCCCTGTTCGCCCACTTTCCCCGGACAATATATTTATTTATAAAATCATGCATATGGGCGCTAAGACCGGCATAGCCCCCGCCGGATACAGTCATGACGGCTTCCGGCGCATCAAAGCTTGCGCCCGGTTCCAATCTCCACGAAAATGTATCGGGATTTATGCCTGTTAAGACTCTCACCTTGCCAAAAGGCGATACCTCGGCACATTCCCTGTGATTGCCGCTGTATATAAGATTTATCCCAAGGACGTTGCCATAGTGCTCGGCTGCTTCCCGGTCGGATATCATAATAAAGGGATTAGCGATATTTGAGCTGCTCCCCCCGACGGAAGCGCTTACATGGCACCCCGCCTCCAGCGGGAACTGATGGTGCTGCATCTCCCTGGCCCAGGCGCCGTTAAAGGTATGCATCACGTATTCTCCGGCGTCCATATCTATCTGGGCGCTCATAAGACGCCGCAAAGTCACCGGTTCCGCATCCGCATTATGTAAACCAGCTCCCCGGACTATTACATCCTCATTATAATAAACACTGTAATATGTATCAAGGCAAAGCCCGCCGTTTTGGTCTTTGTAATGCACAATAAGACTGGATGTATTTTCATCCGCCATAGCTCCGGGAAGTCCTTCGGGCTGCGGCTTTCCTGCCACGACCTCATAGCCTGCGTAAACAAAATCAAGACTCGAGCTTCCGTCCGCATAAACCGCATCAACAAAGGGCTCTCTCAAGTCTCCCTTTCCTCTTGCGGATATTTCATATCTCATATCTTCCGGAGAAAAGTTGCCGTCTCCGGCGCTGTGGACAGATGTATTCCCCGGGGGAAACCCGTGGTGCTCCGCAAGACCATCTGCCGTATCCGCATCTATCCGGGCGCCGTAGTACAGATGCTCCGTCTGCCCGTTTTTAAGTATCCTGAAGGCATATGTGGTGGAAGCGCCGTTTAACACAAAAAGCGGCTCAATATCACCGTATATATTTATTGCGCCTTTATCTGCCATATCCTCTCCGATAAAACCTACTCCATACCATGCCTTTGGGCAAGCTCTGAGTTTATCTCTTCCATCTTGTCTTCCGTAAGAATAAATTTCTTAAAGAATACAATAACTGCTATAAGCATCCCCGCTATGGGAAGCACGGTCATTGTAAGGCGAAGCCCCATAAGGTTTGTGGAAGCCACTTGACTTGCAGCTGCCGCAGCCTCGGTAGTATCGGAATTTACATTAAATACATCAAGAGCGATACCGGTTATAAAAACGGCAATGCCGCTTGCAAGCTTAACTACAAATGTCTGCATGGAAAATATAACGGATTCATCCCTGCGATTATTCTTTAATTCACCGTAATCTACGGTATTTGCAAGGAACACCGTCGTAAGGACGGTCAGAAGACCGAATGCCACAAAGACGAAGAATCCCGGAATAAAAAGCACAAACAGGCTTTTTATACCCGCCATCATCATACCAAGAAGCACGGCGTAGCCGCATATGGCAAAACCAAAGCTCATATAACATACCCTTGTTACGCTCATAAATCTTCTTGCAAGAGGATAGAAAATCATCATGGAAAGGATCTGCATGGCACCTCCGAAGGTGTTAAAAAGCACATATGTGCTGTTCCAATCCGAGCCTCCCATATCGTATTTAAAGAAATATATCAAAAGATTCGAGGTTACATACAAAGAGGTGTTTACCAAAACTATGGTAATAACTACCGCCATAGCCTGGTCGTTTGTGATAAGCGCCTTGAACATCTGCCCTACTCCGGGAGAATCCATATCGACGCTTGATTTCTCTTTGATGGTAAAGCACATTATAAGCGTAAATATCACAAACAATATTGCAATTACAAGGGCAAATTTGGAAAATCCGCTGAGTTCAAGCTGATTTGAAAGGGCTGTGAGCTGATTCTTGAATTCATAAATCTCGGTGTCGGTCATTCCCGAAGAATCGATGGTATCAAGCTGGGCGGTAAAGTAGGCCACGGACTCCTCAACATCCGGCAGCACCATGCCTCCGAGCTTTGGAACCACGATCATCGTAATAACGGTAATAAGAGCAGAGCCAACACCTGCGCACGAGCGGGCCATGGATGTAAGACCTTCGCGCTCCCTGCCGCCCCTTGTAAATGCGGGTATCATAGACCAGAAGGGTATGTCCATCATGGTATAAGTCACACCCCAGAGTATATAAAAGACAGCGGCATAAGCCACAAGACCATTCCCCGTAAGCGTAGGCGGTGCAGAAAATACTATATAAAGAATAACGGCATTGAGTATGGTTCCTGTGAAAAGCCAGGGGCGGAATTTTCCCCAGCGGGTCTTTGTCTTTGCTACGACAACGCCCATTATAGGGTCGTTAAACGCATCAAAGACACGGGCTGCCATCATTATGGCACCCATGACCGTCCCTGCCACACCAAGAAGATCCTGATAATAATACAGGATATAGCTGGCAGACAGCATATAAACCATATCTTTACCTACGGCGCCAAGACCGTAAGCTGCTTTTTCTCCGGTTGTAAGCCTCATTGAAATTACCCCCTTGCATTAGCGCAAAATACAGTATAATTTTAACACGTCAAGGAGAATATTACAATGAAATTATAAATATTTTATAAACTTATCAAAAGCCTCCTGCCCTTCCGGTGTCCTCTTATAGACCCCGGCGCATTCAAGTATTTTGGCAAAGGCTCTTCCGACTTCATCCCTGATTATTTCACCAAGATCGGCAGGATTTTCCTCATAACGGGAAAGCCACTCCTTTGTCCAGTCGGCATGCTTTGCTATTGCCTCGCTTTCGGAAGGATCGTTACCCGTTTCTACAGCTTGTGCAAGCTCCGAAAGCTCATTTTTCAGCCTCGCCGGAAGTATGGCAAGCCCCATGACTTCTATAAGCCCGATATTTTCCTTCTTTAGATGATGATATTTTGCATGGGGATGATAGACTCCCATTGGATGCTCATCCGTAGTTATGTTGTTTCGCAAAACCAAATCCATCTCATAAAGCCCCTTTTTCATATGGGCTATGGGTGTAATGGTATTGTGAGGCATTCCGTCTGTTTCGGCATATATAAACGCATCCTCATCCGTATACGAACGCCATTTGGAAAGGATCATATCCGAAGCTTCTGCTATATCATGCGGGTCGGATCCGGACAGGCGTATTACGGACATGGGCCATTTGACTACGCCCGCCTTAATGCCGCTATAGCCCGGAAGATCAAATTCCCGCTCTACGGGAGCCTTCGCCATGGGAAATTCATGGCAGCCCCCCTGGAAATGATCGTGGCTTAAGATAGAGCCGCCTACTATGGGAAGATCAGCATTGGAGCCTATGGTATAATGCGGAAACTGCCGCACAAAATCAAGGAGCTTGTCAAACGCCGACCGGTCAACAGCCATGGGGATATGCTCTTTATTAAACACGATGCAATGCTCGTTGTAATATACATAGGGCGAATACTGCAGGAAATAGGCCTGCCCCGCAAGCTTAATGGGAATGATGCGGTGGTTTTGTCTTGCAGGATGGGATATATGCCCGGCATACCCCTCGTTTTCCGCACAAAGAAGGCATTTGGGATAACCTTTGGATTTTGCCCTGCCGGCAGAGGCTATGTCTCTTGGATCCTTTTCAGGCTTTGAAAGATTTATGGTAATCTCCATATCACCGTACCGGGTAGGCGTTACCCACTTCACATCCCTGGCTATCCTATCTTTGCGGATATAATTTGTATTTTGCGAAAAATCATAATACCAATCCGTAGCAGCCTTCGGGGAGCCGGAAAGCTTTGATTCAAAATCTCTTCGAACAGCTGATGGCGCCGGAGTAATAAGCCCCATTATCTTTGTATCAAAAAGATCCCGGCGGGCTACGGTATCCTCGTCAACCAGCCCTTTGGCAACCCCATAGTCGCACATATCAGAAAGGATATCGCAAAGAGGCCTGGCAGTGTTCCCCCCTTCTTCAGGCTCTATGTAGCTATCCTCTAAAAAGAGCTCAAGAAGCTTGTTTATGCAGTATACTCTGTCGCAAGGCTCCACAAGCCCGGATTCTATACCGTATTGTACAAGCTCTACTATAAGTATATTTATATCCTTCATAACCCTGTCACCTCAATCCCGCCGTATTTACGGACGGACAGCTTTACACAGGCGCCTTTGCCAAATACTTTGTCCATGGCTTCTTTGTATGCAGCCGTCATATCATGGGGCACCCATGCCTGGATAGTCCCGGCAAATCCGCCGCCATGCACTCTGGATGCTCCCCTTTCCCTAAGCACAAGAGAGCTTACGCACAGCCCGACACTGACGCCCTGGTCGGCAGGCGCCTTGGGAGCATATACATTCTGGAGATATTTAAAGGATGAGTCGCCTGACTCCTTCACCAGCCTTAAGAATTCATCAAGCTTTCCTTCTTTTAGAGCTTCGCTTTCAAGTAAGGCGCGCTTTGTCTCGCCGCAAAAATGCAGGGCGCGAAGCAGGGCTCTGTCGCCGCATTTTTTCCGGATCTGCGAAATATTATCCATTATATCCTTTTCGCTTACATCCGCAAGAAATCCCTTGCCGAGATATTCCGCAACGGACTTCATTTCCGCAGGTACAGCAGCGTACTCGGGGGTAAGATCTGCATGAGAGCCCTTTGTATCCGTTATGCAAAGGCTCCATCCTTTTTCCTCAAAATCAAATTCCGTCTTTTCTATAACGGGATCTGCGGGGTCTTTAAAATCTATGTGCACAAGCCCGCCTACGGCAGATGCCATCTGATCCATGAGCCCGCAGGGCTTTCCGAAATGCACGTTCTCGGCATATTGACCCGCCATAGCTATCGTTTCAGCCGGTATCGAGCCGCCATTATAAAGATAAGAAATCACGGTACCTATAAGGTTTTCAAAAGCCGCAGATGAAGAAAGCCCGGCGCCTATAAGGACATCCGATGTCACATATGCCTTAAAACCGCCGATTTCACAGCCCCTCTCCTTGAGATTGCAAAGGACTCCCCGGATAAGAGCCTTTGTGGTTCCCTCGTCTTTTTTATCCGGCTCGAGGGATTTTATGTCAACCTCTATCAGGGGGTATCCGTCGGAGATCAGCCGGATAAGATCGTCATCCGATGGGGAAGTTACTGCGATGGCATCTTTATTAATAGCAGCCGCAAGCACATGCCCGTGTTGGTGATCCGTATGGTTGCCGCCGATTTCCGTACGCCCCGGCGCAGAATATATCCCGACCTCATCATTGCCGAAGGCTTTTATATATTCATCCAAAAGCCTTTGATAGCGCTCCTGCTGCAAAGCGGCAGACTCCCTGTCTACATATATATCAAGGAATTTTTCATCAAAGTCCCCCTCTTTTATCTTTTGTATCAATTCCCCTGCTTTCATAGACTCCTCCTCAATCAATGTATCCGAAGAATATGCTTCCAATACCGGAAAACAGAGTTTCCGAATCATTCAATCCATAATATGACCAGTCATACTTTTCAGGATAGAACAGCAAAGTATTGTATTCATCATATCCTACTATAAGCACGGCATCGTTATTTCCGGTAAGCGCAAGAACAGGATAGCCCTTTTCCACATAATACAGGACTTCTTTCGTAGTGCATCCGCAAAGGTCAAGCACGGTATAATCAGGCATAAGCAAATTCATCGCTTCAAAAATCCCGTCCGCTTCTGCAGGAACCTCTGCGGAATCTGCGGTTATCCCTTCGTAATTAAGCAGCGCTTCGAGAGACTTTGCTATATTTGAGTCCGCCGCAGACGAAGATGGCAGCTGTACATCTTCCAGCAGCTTTTTCGTCCCAAGGTCGCACGACCAGATAGTTCCGTTATCCGAAGATACTACTACTCCCCTGATATCGTCCGCCCGGGTGATAGCTTCAGACGCCGTAATACATACAGACTCAATCTTCTCATTTCTGTACACATAATACATAGTCCGGGAAAGATCGCCTTCCATTATATCTTCTACGGGGGGATCCTGTGTCAATATCTCATTTGCCCCGGCAACAGCCGCATCCTTTAATTTGACGCTCATGGTAAGGATAGTCTCGGTCTGGACAATGCTGTTTGTATAAGATGTGCTTAAAGCCGCGCTCTCATCCGATACGTTATTGTAATCAATAATGGTATCTTCCGTATATTCGCTGGTGGCGTCGCCTGATATGGTTACTCTTTCGAGATGCAGCACATCATCTTCCTCATATACGTCTACCACAAAGCATTCGGATTCATCATAGGATTTGATCTCCGAAAGATCCTCGTCATAGATCGTAAGGTCGCTCATAAGGAAAGTAACGTGCCCTGCCAAATCCGTGATCAAATCCGATACAGCCGCCTCTCCGCACAGAAGATCCTCGCCCAGATATGCCAAAGGACGTATATAACTGCCGGATGAGGATTCTATAACAGTCTTATTTGCATCATCAAGATCCATCACATTAAGCTGCGTCGAGGAGTCGGCTTCGCTTATCCACGAAAGAACGGAATTGCTTTCGGAAACAGCGTATTTGCCGAATTTGAGGCCGTCTGCTACGACTTCATACGTCTTTGTATTTATATCCACCTTATACAAGGCATCATCATAGACCATAAAGAATTCATTTGAGGAATTCACATAGAAAAGATCCCCCGTCTCTTCCAGGAGCACCTGCCATGATTTGTCCGATACAATAAAAAGCTCTTCTGTCACGGCGGCGGCAGAGCTGTCATATCTGTACAGACCCACTCCGGTCTGTCCCTCGTGGTCGCCGGAGCCCATATATCCATATACCACAAATTCAATGGTACCCGACTCATCCATGGTCATTATCTTTATATCGCAGGCCCGGTAAAGATCTCTCTCATCGCCGTCTGCGCCCCTGCCAAATCCGAATATATCCGTGACCTCGTTATTTACGGCATCGACCAGCCAAAGCTTTCCGCCGGAAACAAACGCCGCCATAGTGCCGGTAGCGTTCGAAACCATATCCGTATCCTCGCTGCAAAGCCCAAGATCCACCTCATAATTGGAAATACTTATGGTATCACAGTCGATTACTCTGTCTGCTGTTCTTTCGTATTCCAGAAGATATACTCTATCTTCTCCTACTCTCACCCGGAAATATTCTTCCACGTCATATACCGCATCATCTCCGGCTGCCGCACTCTTTACCCGTCCCCGAAGGGTAAATGTCTGATAGCTGTCCTGCATCTCGCAAATATCCGCGGTAAATTCCGTAACTACCTCAGGCTCAAAATCCGCCCACATTATCTGGTCCAGCGAGGATGTTATGTCAACCTGCGCCAGGTCGTCATTTTCCTTTGTCGAATCCGGCTCTACATAAGTCGCAATAGAAGATCTCCCCTGCCCCGAAAGGGTCGTATCGTGAAAATCCAGCACAAATTCCAGCGCCTCATCCACCGTGTTGTCACCCTTTAGCTGTATTCTCGTATAATAAGAAATCTCGCTTTTTTTCTCTGAAACAATAAGCCTTAATATATATTCTTCGTTTTCTTCCAGGAGATTTTGCAATGAAACAGTGCCTGTAAGGGTATCGCTCCCGCTGACGCTGCAATCCCCATTTTCAAGGAGCCTTTCACCGTCTGTAGAACGCACTTCATAAGAAATCCCGGTTACCTGCGCATCTTTGGTATCGAGTTCAAAATCAACCGTCATATCCACCCCTACAGGGGTAATATGATCCCTCATGGATGTAATATCCATTTCGTCGGCATAGCCATAGGCTGTATTTACCCTGGTGTCATTTTCATAGAAATATAAAACCGGACAGGAAGGGTCTGCTGCATCTTGCAGGGTCTGTGTCTCCCCAACATTTCTTTCAAGAAGGCTAAAGACAATTATCCCGGCGACAAAGAGCACTGCAAAAAATATAATCTTTTTGATATTTATATGTATGGATGAAAAGAAATTCAATGGTCTTCCTCTGTCAGATTATAAATTTGATTATAAATCGTTTGTTTTCAAATTCCGTTCTAATCTTTCCCCTGAAGGCTTCGGATATGGAGCGAGCCATGGAAAGCCCAATCCCGTAGCCGGACTTTGCGCTGTTGTGGGACTCATCGCCTCTGTAAAATCTGTCAAAATATTTCTGCATATTCTCTTCGACTGCTCCGGAATAGTCGTTCACCACGGTAAGCTCGCATCCCTTCCCCCGGGATCTGTCACGAAGACCTATAAATACACCGCCGCCCTCATCACAGTACTTAATCGCATTATCCACAAAAATATTCAAAAGCTCTCTGAAGCCTCTCTCATCGGCCATAGCGACTACATCCGCCTTTATATCGTATTCCATCTGTATCCCGGCTTTTTCGGCAACAGGTTCAAAAGACCTGACCGCATCAAGGGCAAGAGCGGTGCAGTCCGTCTCTTTAAGCTCATAGCGTTTGCCACCGTCTCCTACCCTCGCCAGAGTAATAAGATCGTCTATAAGCTGGGTCAGACGCTCGCTTTGCTCGAGAATATTATCCACAGGCTCGCTCTTGCCGTTTGTCATTTCAAGAAGCTCCGCATTTGCGGATATGACCGCTACGGGAGTCTTAAGCTCGTGCCCCGCATTCGTAATAAATTCCTTTTGAACCTGAATACTCCGTATAATAGGATTAAGAACGCGTCTTGAAAGGAACGAGACTATAACAGCAAAAATAATAAGGCAGCCTGTCCCGAAATATGCGGAATAAGTGAAATACCGGGTCGCAGAATCATAGAAATTCGAGCAATCCATGATTACTACAAAGACTCCGCCGTCAGTTGTTTCTTTCTTTGCATAGCCGTATGTAATGCCGTCGTTTACGATGCGTCCCTTAGAAAACCGGGAATCGTAGACCTGCTCGGCCATCCGGCAGGCTTCGTCTTCGGAAATCTCGGCTATGGACGACGTATCCATAGAGGTCCTCGCACCGTCTTCATCATAGCTTACGGTAAAATACCGAAGCTGAAAGAATATCTCCCTGGAAAAGTCTCCGTTAAAAATATCCATGTCGATATCATCGTAGTTATCCGGCAGCAAGCCGTCGTTATCCATTATATAGTCCAGCAGCTCGCTTGATTTAAGGTACGCTGTATAATAATTCACATATGCGCTCAACCCCAGCACCATAAGCAGTATGGTAAAAACAACCACCGTACAGCTAAAGACAAGTTTTCTCTGGAGACGTCTTATCATATGCTTCCTCCGTTATTATCTGCCTTCAGACTGATATAAAAATCGCCGTTCTTTTCTCCTTCTATCACAACATCCGCATCCACGGAGCCCAGCTTCTCCCGAAGATAAGATATATAAACCCACACTGCCTCTGTCTCCATCCGGGGGTCGTCGTCCCAGATGCGGGCGTGAATATCCTCCGTAGAAAGAGCCTTTCCTTCGTTTCGTATAAGAAATTCAAGGAGCCTTGCTTCTTTCTTTGCAAGGCTGATTCCGTTTGCCGCTTTTAGCTCAAGCTTTTCCATATCAAGGGTGATATTGCCGTAGCTTATGAGCTTTTCGCTGTATGTCTGCTCACGGCGGCGCACCTGCGACCGGATACGCGCCAGTAGCTCCTTCATGGCAAAAGGCTTTGTAAGATAATCATCCGCTCCGGAATCGAGCCCTTCTATTCTGTCGTCCACCTCGGATTTTGCCGTCAGCATAATAACCGGCGTAGCATCTCCGGCGGCTCGTATCTGCCTCAATGCTTCGATACCATCCATAACAGGCATCATGATATCAAACACCATGCAGTCATATGCACCGGACCGTGCCATCTCTACAGCCTGCTGTCCGTTTTCTGCCTCGTTTGCTTCTATGCCGTTTAATTTAAGCGCCTGCGTTACAGCATAGCGCATTCCGTATTCGTCTTCCGCTATTAAAACCTTCATTTATCCTTACCATTGCCAAATAATTTCGTAATCTATAATATATCACAGACGGGGGAATTTGTGTAGTAGCGTAAATACTTTTCTTTTTTTATACAAAAACACCGCAGCCTGAAGGCTGCGGTGTTTGTATCCGGCTAAAAGCCGGGGTATTTTACTCTGGATTAGTATCCGATGTAAGAATCTGTGGTCTGTACACCATTCTGGATGTAGTGCTGCTGTGCCTCAACAATCTCCTTGTATGCGGAAGCTGCCTTCTTCTTCTTAACTGTGTAAGAAACGCTTGAAAGGGTCTTGCCGGTATCCTTTGCACCGTTTGTTACAAAGCTTTTGGTAGCTACAGACTTGCTGATCATTCCGGTATCGCCCTTCTCCTCGTTGCTGTAGGTATAGGTACCCTTTTTGGTAGTAGCATAGTTTACGCCGTTGGTGTAGGTCGTCTTAGTGCTGCCGGAAACAGTTTCGCTTGTAGTTTTACGATAAGTCTCCGTATGTGTCTGGGTGTTTCCGTCTTCATCTTCTACCGTATATGTATATGAAACCGGTGTCGTCTTAACATAAACAGAGGTAAGCGCACCGTCAGATACATAGCTGGAAGCTGTTGTAAGATAATTTGTATAATCATCAGATACAACCGCCTTCTTCAAGTTGCCGCTCTTATCATACTTGTAGGTGGTAGTAGCTTTCTGAGCGGTATACTGGACATCCTCAGTATAAGTCCTATTATTATACGTTGTAGTATAAGGCGTTGCTGTCTCACCGTTATAGGCATATGAAGAAGTGTAAGAACCGTTTATTACACTGACAGATGTACCTGTACCCGGATCGCTGTATACTTCCTTAACTACACGACCTTTTTTGTATGTATATTTTGTTGTTTTGGGATCGTATGTAGTAGTTGTTACATAGGTATAGCCATCATCTTTAAACGAAGAATCATAGTAGTAGTTATCGCTGTTGCTGGTATACCTATATGCATAGTTTGTATCATCAACGTCAGTACTTACTACCTCAAGAACGGTTGAAGCAGAAGTAATCTTACCCTTCTTTGCCTTGTATGTAGTAGTTGCAGTACTTACAATCTTGTCATTTGCAAGGTCGGATTCGGTAATCATACACCTTCCATCACTACCGAAGGCATACACTGTTCTGTTATCTGTAGAATAAGAGTAAGTGCCACTCTCGCTGCTATTGTCATATGCATACTCACCGGTCGCCGTAGTATACTTTGTCCATTTAGGCGTCGTAGTTACAGTCTCGCTGCCTGTAAGTACACCCTTTTTGTTGTAAGTATAGGTGGTCTTCGTTGTATAGGAGCTGGTGTAGCTGCAAGATCCGCTGTTATCTGCATCATATGTTCCATAATAAGAATCGGTAGTTGTATATCCATGTGAAGCATAATATGCATTAAGAGCTG
>CAJOQM010000128.1 GCA_905236845.1 uncultured Lachnospiraceae bacterium
AACGAACATCTGATATTAACGGAAATTCGTTCGGATATAACCCCCGGCGATCTTAGGGAAATAACCGATGCCGACTTTGTCATTTCTCCCGATTTAAAAGAAATGACTGTAGAGTTAAACTAAAGGAAGACGTCATCATGAAAGATTTGGCTTTAGAACAGGTTCAGGGAAACACATATTGCATTACCGGCTGGCAGAGCATACCCCTGTATATGCTGGATGATGAGCGATTCGTCCTCTTCGATACCGGCACATATTACATCAGGGAACAGCTCGAGGCTCTCTTTGAAAAAGAGGGCATCCGCCCCGCAGGTATCATAAATACCCATACACATTTCGACCATCTGGGGAACACTCATTATCTGCAGGAAAAATACCATATCCCCGTGGCGATGTCCATAGGCGAGGCAGAGACCTGCCGCACATTTCCCGCTGTAAAAAGCTATCTTTTTGCATATCCCGCAGGTCAGGTCATGGGGGATCCGAAACTTGCCGCCCTCCCCACGAGAGCGGATATATTGATAGAAGACGAAAGCGACTCTGTGCTTTTCTGCGGCGTGAGATTCGGCATACTTCATACGCCGGGACATTCACCGGATCATATAAGCATCATTACTCCCGACAACGTATGCTATGTCGGGGATGCTCTTATGTGCGGAAAGAGCCTGGTGAATTCAAAGCTGCCCTATGCCTTTAATTTTGCCCAGAGTTTAGAGTCTATAGAATTATTCAATGACACGCATTACGAAAAGCTCATCATATCCCATAATGGAATAATTGACGCTCCTTATGACAAACTGATAGAAAGTAATCTGGCGCTTATGAACCAGCGCCTGGACTATCTGTGCTCGCTTATCACGGAGCCTATGAGCGGCGGCAGGATATGCGCTACCGTAAAACGGGAGATGAACATTACTACAGATACAACGGAAAAGGCGCAGAACCTGGAAAGATTCGTGCGCCCTTATCTCGAATGCCTTATAGACGAGCATCGTATTGATTTAATTTTGTATAATGATTCGCTGTGCTATGCGCCGAGGCAGAGAACTTGACGACATCCCTCTCCCCTAAAACTGCGTATAATACTCCAGCGTGTCGTAGAATTCCTCTGGGATTTCCTGACCATGGTTTTCCATTTTCTTTATGCGAAGCTCCCATGTATGAGCCTGCTCCGAAAAACGCTTTTTCTGTCTGAACATCGCCTTTTCATACATTGCGTTTATCATGAGAGAATCTCTTGTCTCTCTGTTAAAGGGGCAGTAAGTCGCCATGATTTCCCTTGCCACCTTGTTCAGTTTCATGATACCGCCGGATTCATATTGAATCCAGTTTACATAATCCATAACAAAGGCATCCCTGAAATTGTTTCTGGACTTTTGAAGCTGCAGCTTCACCTTTTCCCTGATTTCCTCGCTGAGATCTCTGTTCTTTCTATAGTACTGCAGATAATCTGAATATTCGGAGGTCAGGGATTTTACAGCAATATTATTCCATTCCGCACCCATTTCCCGGCGTACGTATTCCCAATGAAGACGTCCCACCATGGTGGTCATAATCTTTTCCCTGTCTCCTTCTTCAAGGACGGGGAATATAATCCGCCCGGGGCTCGACCTCTTCTTTCCTTCTATTTCCTGCCACATAACGCCGGACATACCATATACGGGAGTAATGATAACATCCGGATAAACCAGGGTCATAATCTGCTGCTTTTCAGAGGATACAGCTTCATCATAAAAAGTAACTTCCCTGGCAAATGCGGTTATATCAAGGTTGCCTAATTTTTCGATAAGATCGTTTACGGATTTTCTTCCCATAAATATCTTGGGAATATCTCCGAATATCTGATCCTGGTAAAGCAGCGGTACATATGTCATTATCTGACCGTTAGAAACCTTGTTTACCTGCATGAACATATTGTGTATTTCAAAATGCAGCATCTGACGATGATTTTTCATCAATTCATCCATCTGCTGCGGAGTAATCTCGCCCCGCTTTTTCTGATCCCGCAAGAAGTCGGGATAATCCTGCTCAAAGGAATTGCGGGAGGGCTCCTTTTCGCCCATGTACACGGCTTCGAGCCATTCGGGCATATAATAAATTCCGTCTACGGAACCGCCCTCGGTCTTTTTCAGGGCGTTTGCAAGAGCCTTTAGCTGGTCGAAAGAAAGCAGCCTTTCATCCATGTATCCAAAGAAAAGAAACAGTCGGACGGGAAGAGGCGCATTCTTATCCTTTATCCATTTGTAGACGCAGGCTTCATATATATCAAAATACATAGCCGTAATCTCTTTTTTGAGACGGCGCATGGAATCGCCCGTATCAAGTCTGTCGCGGGATTCCTCAAAATTGTTTTCAAGCTTTACGAATTCCTCGCATTTACCCTTATCCAGCCCGGAATAATACAGAATCGTCTGTAGGGAATTTAAAAGCTCTTTGGAAAGATTTTCATCTTCTTTTTCGTCCGCTACGGCTTCTCCCGAATCCGCCGCCTGTATCTTCAGGGACTCTTCTATGGCTGCACTTACATCCTGTTCTATCATTTCGGGTGTCACCCCTTCGGGCGCATGATTTACGCTATCAAGAACAGACAGTACCGTAATGATCTCATCTTTTGCTTTGTGAAGTCTGTTGGTAAGCCCCTGATCTGCCTTTCCCTTTTCGGAAAGCTTCTCCACAAGATCTTTTTCTCTCTGGAGAAGGTGCTCGTTCGAGCCGGTTCTGTACATATAAGAAAGATTTTCGCGAATAGCCTTTATGATAGTCTTTATATCCTCACAAGCATCGGATATGGATACCCGGAGCTTATTCGTCATAAACATTGCCATATATGAGCTTGCTTTATAATATTCGCTGCAGCTTTTCGACGGAACGGTACTGCTTTCAAGATAGAATTCCGTATCTTCCGTATCTCCTACAAGATCATATTCTTCCACGGAATTGTTCTTTTCGAAATCCGGAATATCTTTATAGCTTACTCCCAGCTTTTTAAGATAATTATAATGATCTCCCAAAAGTCCTCTTTCTTCTTCCAATATGGCAAGGAGCTTCTTTGAAGCGTTATGACAACGGACGAAATGCCTGTTCATGGACATGACGAACATTCCTCTGTAATCCTCGTTACTGTCAAGAAAAGCCTCAAGGGAAGTCTCATCTGTTACAGGCAGCATAAAAAGGACACAATCCGCAGCCGCCGTATAATCAGCCGTGTATTTGCCCTCAAATGTATCATAAGCCCCGAGGATTTCCCCCGCGCTTACGGTAGCCTTCAAATATTCGTTTTTGTACGTAACGGAGCCTTTCACAAGAACTGCGATTCCGGTCACATTTTTCCCCTGTCCGTAAATCTTGCTTCCGGCTTTGGATTGCACAAGCTGCTGGGATACTTTCGACATGGCACTCCCCTGTCAAGGGAAACGCTGACTTTGAATAAATCAACGTCTCCTTAAAAAACGTCTTAAACAAAACACCCTGATATCAATCAGGGTGTTAAAAGGTGCCAACCAGATTTGAACTGGTGATCAGGGAGTTGCAGTCCCTTGCCTTACCGCTTGGCTATGGCACCATATCCCTAAAATTAGGGAGACCGGAGAAGGAGGGATTTGAACCCTCGCGCCGCTTTCACAGCCTACACCCTTAGCAGGGGCGCCTCTTCAGCCACTTGAGTACTTCTCCTCAATTGCGCAAGTGCCATTATACTAAACGATATTTTCTTTGTCAACGATTTTTTCGGGCTTTGTGGTGTTTAGTGTTGATTTTTCATCAGCGTATTGTTATAATAGGGCGGCTGTTTTGAAAATCAGCATATATGGAGACGTAGCGAAGTGGTCATAACGCGCCGCACTCGAAATGCGGTTGTCCTTCGGGGCACCAGGGTTCGAATCCCTGCGTCTCCGTAAAATAAAATCAGGAGCCTTCAGGGTTCCTGATTTTTTGTTCTCAAAAACTGCGCATCCCGCTTTGAATCCGATCATAATGCGTTACCAAAGCAGACAGCTCGGCGAAGGCGCCCTCGCGTCTCACGAAAGATTCCGCTTAGTGCTGCTCCATTCCTGGCCTGACACGGTTCACGGATTTCCGTAGCGCAAGACCCTCGCGTCTACACCTCTTACTTTGGGCAGCCACCATTCACAAAACCCGGGGCGGGATATCACCCCTGCTATAGCGGATTGCAGGTACAGGGCACCGCTAAGTCCCCGGCTGCGCAGTTTGCTAAATATAAATGATTTTTCCAAAATTGTCAATCTCCGCTCCAAATGCCTCCGTCCCGCAAAGTCAGCACAAACTGTTTCCAGTCTTGACATACAGCGCATAAAATGTTAAATTTTTATGGTCTAATTATTACAAATTCGTTAACACGGGTTCAGGTTTAATTAAGGAGGAACAAATGAAAAAGCAAAGCATTTGGAAGGCTTTGGGCCTTGCTGCTGCATTGGCATTGTCAGTATCAGTTGCTGCATGCGGCGGCTCAACAAACAGCGCTTCAAGCGATGTTACATCTGCAGACGCCAGCGGAAATGCATCCGGCGATGCGTCAGGCGATGCGGGCGGAGTGTCCTATGTTTGGGATGAATCCGAAACAGAGGCAATAGCTCACGTGCCTACAGTTTCGGGAGAAGTAACGATAGCAGGCGTTGAATACGGCGCAGACTATGTAGCTACGGAAGCTTCGGGTGACGATACTATAAACAGCCCCTCAGCTTCATCAAACATTGTAGCAGTTGACCTGGCTCAGGACGGCAAGACCGTTGAGACCATCGAGGCTACTGCAGGCGGCGTGCTTACGATGACTATTACGGAAGACGGAAAATATTCCCAGCAGGATATCCTTGACTGGGTGGAAGACGGCAATTCACTTGATGCATCCATGCTTACACTTTGGGAGATGGAAGTAACCGACGAACACTCCGAGATGGGTAAGTTTGGCAACATGACAGGTCAGACAGCCGAGTATACCTATCGTTCAGCTCTCAAGGTTGAGGACGGCTCTATCGTAAAGACCCAGTCCATAGAAGAGCTCTTTGACGGAGATCTTTCCGACAGCGGCATCGATGGCGGTTCACTTTACCTTGACGGTGCATTCTTCAACGGTATCATCGCTACCGGAAGCAGCGACTTTAGCGTTTCTTCTATGATAGTAGAAGCTAACGGCGACGGCGCCAACGACTTCCAGGGCTGTGCAGCTGCAATCCTTGCAGACAGCGATGCTACAATAGAAATATCCGATACCTATATCAAGACAGCAGGCGTTATCCGTACTGCCGCAGCCGCAAAGGAAAACGGTATCCTCAAGATTGACGGCTCCGTTATCTATACCGAAGAGACAGCAGATACAAACGATGAGTATGAGGCTCTCGTAGTGCCCATGATGAAGAGGACTCCCTTTGCTCTTGGTATAGAGGGTGTTGTACGTGCTACTAACATCCTGGGCGCAGGTCAGGGTATCTACACCAATTCACTTATCGTATCATCAGGCTGGGGCGTACTTTCCACAGACTCCGGTACGGTCTACGATCAGGTAGGTACATATGCTCTTGATGTAAGCGATACTGTTGCAGGTATCGGTTCTGTTGAGATAGCTCAGACCGGTAAAGATTATGACGCTACTTTTGATCTTGACGGCACGACCTACGGCTTCACACAGAGCGGTTCAGGCTATGTTGCATATGCCGATTCCGGCGTTTGGGACAAGTTTGACAATGTTAAGTTCTACTCTGATGACTATGTACAGATCATGGCTTCATCCACATCTTCTGCATACTACACCAACTCTGAGCTTACCAGCGGACGTATCGCTGTAATGACCCAGCAGAATGCAGGCGGCACGATTTCCATCAAGGATTCTACCGTAAACGCAGGTGATACAGTTGTTCAGGTTAAGTCCGGCGCAGCAAACGCAGGTTATACCAACATTATTCTGGATAACGCAGATATCTCATTTGGCAACAACAACATCTGGGGACAGACCCTTGTAGAGCTTGTTGAATCTGATGATGCAGGTAACCCCGGTAATACTGAGTATGAAGTAAATGATACAGGAGATGAGGCTGTTGCAGGTGCCGCAGAGCTTGACGATACAAACGCAACTCTTACAAACGGCGACTACACAGGAAACATCTGGAACAACATTTACAACAATACAGAAAACCTCAACGTAACCGTTGATAACGCAACCGTTACAGGTACCATCTCTTCTGCATACGGCTATCACCTTAACGATGACGGCACACGCATGGAGAACGGAACGATCCTCCACGCTTGCACAGAAGGCGACTATCGTACATCCGATACTGAGACAAACGAATACCTCAAGATCGGCGCTCAGTACAACGTAGCAAGCGCACAGGTTAACAACCCCGTAAATGTAACTCTTACAAACGGTTCTACATGGAATGTAGTACTTGCAGACGGTTCCTGCGGCGAAGCAGATGCTTGCTATGTAAATGACCTTACGGTTGAAGATGGCTGCACACTTGATTCCAATTCCGCAGTAACCATCTATGTATATGGTTCACAGGATATCCAGGGTACCGTAGGCTCCAACGTAACAATAAAGGAAGCAAGCGTTGACGAATCCGCTTCATCTGATGACGGCGTAGCTGCCACAACCCAGTTCTATGACGGAACAGCAGTTGAGTTCGTAGTGCTTGATGCAGACGGCAATCCTTCAAAGAACTCCGCAAAGGTTGATTACAAGGCTTTCACAGACACAATCGGTTTTACCGTTGATGCTGATGCCGACATCACTGCAGACAACGCAAAAGTATCCGAAGGTAATGACAACGGCTATGATTACACGCTGACGAATAACAGCGGAAATACAGACACCGTTACGGTTACCATTCAGCTCAAATAATTGCAGCTCATAAATCTTTGTTAAAAAAGGCGACCGGCTCATTTTACAGAGCCGGTCGTATGTAATTATGAAATCATTTATTCAGGGACTAAAAGACAGCATACCTATCGCAATAGGCTATTTTTCCGTAAGCTTTACTTTCGGAATAATGGCAGCGGGGTTTGGGATATCGCCTTTAACAGCAGGGGCGTTATCCCTTTTTAACGTTACCAGCGCAGGGCAGTTTGCGGGAATTACCCTTTTTGCGGTGGGCTCATCATACTTTGAGCTTTTCGTTACACAGCTTGTGATAAACCTTCGATATGCCCTGATGTCGCTGACGCTGACTCAAAAACTGGCTCCGGAAGTAACTGTTGCACAGCGATTTGTAATGGCATACGGTGTGACCGACGAAATATTCGCCGTAGCCGTCACAAAAGATCGCCCGGTGACATTTCCTTATATGCTTGGGCTTGAATGGTTTCCCATATTAAGCTGGACTCTGGGAACCGTAGCGGGAGGCGTTGCAAATAACCTTCTTCCCGCGTCTATCCAAAGCGCTTTGGGAATAGCTCTTTACGGGATGTTTGTTGCTATAGTGCTTCCTCCTGCAAGCGAGAGCTTTTCCGTGCTTTTTGTGGTGATATTGGCGGTTATATTAAGCTGCGCTTTTTATTATTTGCCTGTACTTAACGCCGTATCCTCCGGCTTTTCCATAATCATCTGTACTGTAGTGTCGGCGGGAATAGGGGCGCTCCTTTTCCCGGCAAGATTTGAGGAGCAGGGCTCATGATTTATACATATATACTTGTCATGGCGGCAACAACTTACCTTATCCGTATGCTACCTCTTGTTATCTTCCGGAAGGAAATAAAGAACAAATATATTATAAGATTTTTGAGTTATGTTCCCTTTGCCTGCCTTACGGCAATGACGGTTCCTTCGATTTTTTATTCTACCGGGACTGTTTTAAGCGCAGCTTTGGGCTTTGCAGTCGCCATAATCCTGGGATACCGGAAAAAAAGTCTTCCCGTGGTAGCGCTTTTTGCGTGCCTTACGGTCTTTATTGCTCAACTGCTGGGACTTTAAGGGATGTTTCAGGAATATTCCGGGAATATTCCGGGCGCAAAATCTTGGGTTTTCCGTACTTGATTATTAGAAGATATTGTGGTAGAATGCTTTAGGTTACATAATATTGATATTCAAAAAGCACCCCGGTGGTGTTTACCCCGACGGTATTTTCGAAAGGCGGTTTACAATGAAACGATTCGGCAAAAGCATAATGATTTCGGTTCTTGCCTTTTCCCTTATGGTCATGGGAATACAGAGCGCATACGCTTCATCTTCCTCCGAAACAAAAGAGCAGCTCGACGATGCAAACAGTGAGGTGAATTCACTGGAGAACTCACTCTCCGGCGCAGAAAGCGAGCTTAACTCAGCTGAAGATGAATTAGCCTATGTCATCGCCATGATAAGCCAGACTGAAGAGGAAATGGAAGAAAAGCAGGACGAAATCGAGGTCGCAAAGGCAGATCTCGCAGAAGCGCAGGCAAAAGAAGCTTCCCAGTATGCCAGCATGAAAGTCCGCATCAAGTATATGTATGAAAACAACGGTCAGTCTGCCATTGTTTCTCTTATGGAATCAAGCAGCCTGTCTGAATTTTTGAACAAAGCGGAATACATGATGGATGTGTATAGCTCCGATAAAGAGCTGATTGCAGAATATCAGGAAACCGTGGAAGAAGTAGCCGCTCTTGAGACACAGCTGGAATCCGAGATGGCGCAGATGGAGGAGCTTGAGGCAAGCTACTCCGAAAAGCAGACAGAGCTTAACACGCTGACGGCGCAGCTCCAGGCACAAGTCAGCGATTATGAGACTACTCTTGCGGCTGCAAAGGAAAAAGCAGCAGCTCTCCAGAGTCAGTATGAAAGCCAGAAGGCTTCCGAGGCTGCGGCAGCTGCGGCAAAGGCTGCGGCAGAGGCTGCGGCGGCGCAAGCAAAATCTGAAGCCGAAGCTGCAAGCGCTTCAGATTCCTCATCAAATGACAGCTCTGACAGCAGTTCCGATGACAGCAGCTCTGATGACAGCTCAAGCTCGGACGATTCTTCTTCTACAAACTCCAGCGGAGTAAGCGGTGCCGATGTAGTCGCCTACGCAAAGCAGTTTGTGGGAAATCCCTATGTATGGGGAGGAGTCAGTCTTACCAACGGTTGCGACTGCTCCGGATTCGTGGGTCAGGTATTTGCGCACTTTGGAATATTCTCCCAGTCTACCGCAAATAACCACGGATACACATCCACATCACTTCGCTCTGTAGGTACAGGAGTCAGCTATTCCGAAGCACAGGCAGGAGATATTATCTGCTACTCCGGTCACGTTGCTATTTATTGCGGAGGCGGTACCATAGTCCATGCCAAAGGCTCGCAATACGGAATAACTACAGACAGCGCCACATACAAAACCATCGTTTGCGTACGAAGGGTTCTCTAAAGGATTAAAAACAAAAAGCTTGAAAACAAAAATAATAAGCCGGGTCGATTGGATCCGGCTTTTTTGTGCGTATTACATAAGAATATCTGTAAGTGTCTTTATGAGAAGTGACTCATCTATGGGCTTTGAAATATGAGCCTGCATTCCCGCATCGAATGCTGCCTGCTCATCTTCCTTAAAAGCGTTCGCCGTCATGGCAATAACAGGAATCTCAGAAAGAGCAGGATTCGCAAGGCTCCGGATAGCCCGGGTCGCCGCATATCCGTCCAGCTCCGGCATCTGTATATCCATAAGCACGGCATCATAATATCCCGGCTCGGAAGACGAGACCATTTTTAAGGCCTCCATGCCATTTACCGCTTTTTCCAGCATGAATCCATATCCCGAAAGCATCATTGTAGCAATTTCCATGTTAATTTCATTATCTTCCACAACAAGGATTCTCTTTGAGCTGAAATCATTCCGGGGATTCTCAACAGTTTCTGTATTTTGCTGACTGCGTTTAACTTCTTTTTCGGAAGAAATAAGGAGCTTCAGCCTGATTATCATCTCCGTACCGTTTCCCGGAGACGTGAGCACATCTATTCTGCCGCCCATAAGGTCTATGAGATTTTTAGTTATGGAAAGTCCAAGACCTGTTCCTTCATTTCCGCTGTCTGTGGATGTCCTTTCTCTCTCAAAAGCGCTGAAAAGCTTGTTTTGAGCAAATTCGTGGGGCATACCGATACCGCTGTCCTGCACCCGGATTTCATATGTGCCGTATCCATCCTCATCCCCTCCCACTTCCCAAAGGGTGACTCTCACAGTGCCTCCGTCGGGTGTAAATTTAAAGGCGTTGCTAATGATATTCATAAGGGCGCGGCTTAATGACTTCGGGTCGCACCATACATATCTGTATCGTACGGAAGACGTATTTATGGAAAAATCCATATTCCGCTGCTTTGCCTGACCGGAAAAAATATCCGAAAGCTCATCAAAAAGAGCAAAGAAATCCGTCGGTACAAACTGCTGCTCTACTTTTCCGCTTTCTATACGGCTCATCTCCAGAATATCGTTAATAAGATTCATAAGATGATTTCCTGAGGAATTTATTTTTGTAAGATATTCCCTGAGCTTGGGAGAGGTATCTTCTTTCAGGGCAAAATTTGTATAGCCTATGATGGCGTTCATGGGGGTCCTTATGTCGTGGGACATATTAAAGAGAAACTGGCTCTTTGCCAAAGAGCTTTCCACTGCCCTGATTTTTTCACGCTCTGTGGCCTCGTTTTTCTTTTGCACCTGCACCTGGAGATACAGCATAACAAAAAGTCCCACTGATATGGTAACAATGAGTACGAGCCCGCCCCATACCGTAAACTTCCGTATATCAGAAATGGTTTCAAAATCTGATATTTCTTTTACGAACCACATAAAGACAGAATACATAAGGATTATAAAAAGTACCACTCCGGAGGTAGAGATACTGGCGTATTCGGTCGGAGCGCTTCTTTTCACAGTCCTCCAATAAAAAATAAATCCCAAAAGGCACCATAACGAAAGCAAAAGGAAAGCCTCGCTATTCATAGCCTCAATGACGGAGATTTTCGGAATAAGCTGGACAACGGCAAATACTGCCGAAATAATTGTTCCGATAACGCCTGTTATCATAACACTTTTTGTACCGGTGGATTTAGCATGTTTATAGGCGGCAACGGATGTATATCCAAAAGAAATCACAGCACCGAATGATGTCAGATCCACAAACCAGTTCAGTGTATTTCTGCCCAGAAACGAAAGAACTATCGAAATACCCATAATAAACAAAATGCTGAAGGGAGTCTTGGCAAAATTTTCCGAAAGAATATTATCCTCTGCCATTGCTGAAAGTATTCTTGATGTAGCCCGATATCCCCCGATAATACCGGTAAAAATCGCTGCAATAGCTGTGACTGCTATGATGGCAATACCGGAGTTCCCCAGTATATTCCACATATTATAAAAAACAGGAACAGACTTTATCCCGCTTAATTCATCAATGGAAGATATGTATTCCGCCCAGTTTGAAAATCCGTCAGGAGCCCCGCATATGCTTATAAGATTAAATGTTATATAAAAAATTCCCGAAGCAAGGATAGTAGTAAAAATGATAATTTTTGATTTTTCTGCCCGAAAATTATAATAAGGCGAATCAAACGAAATGGTTTCAAATCCCACGAAGGCCCAGGGGGCAAGGATTATGATGCTGGTCACGGAGTGAACAGGGTTAATCCCCTCAAAGCCCATTGCAAAAGATCCAAACCCGCTGCTTTCCATAATATGCGGGAGGCATACTGAAGCGGCAACGATTCCTCCTGCCAGCATAACAAATACAAGAATCGCATTTATACGGAGGATCACACGTCCTGCCATAATAAAGAGAAATGCTACAACGATAAGAGCCAGGACTGACAGAATAACCTCTCCCAGATATATTTCGCTGTTGCCTACGGTATAGCTGTATCCCGTCTGCAGATTTTCATTAAGGACGGTTCTTATAACAAGAAAAAGAGCTGTGCTGTTAAGAAAAACTATAGTCAGATAAGAAAGGCACAAAAACCAGGAACACAAAAAAGCGTGGTCGCACCCAAGAGCTTCTTTGGTAAAATCATAGATTCCGCCGGTTCTCTGGCTTCTCTTTATAAGATACACAAAATTGGCGCCGATAATGAGCATGATTACAGTGCCGATAATCATACCCACAACAGACCCCAAAGGTCCGGCCACAGGCAAAAACGTGCTTGAGGGCATGACAAAAGCCCCCCATCCCACCATGCACCCAAACGCCATGGCCCACGCATTTATAATACCCAGCCCGTCTTTCGGTTTCTTTGTCGGCTCAATATTTTCTGCGTTACTCATAAATTTATCTCCCCAAATTACTTGAAAAGCTTTTCACATTGCCTTATTATTACATAAGTGACTTTAGAAGTAAAGACAGAGAGGTTTATATAATGCAGAAAATAAAGGTCATAGATTTCGGCGGTCAGTACAATCAGCTGGTTGCCCGCCGGGTTCGTGAATGCGGGGTTTATTGCGAGATAGATTCTTATCGGACGCCGCTGGAAAAAATAAAGGCTGACGCTCCGGATGGGATAATCCTTACCGGGGGTCCTTCCAGTGTGTATGAGGAGGGAGCCGCCACCTGCTCCCGGGAGCTCTTTGAGCTGGGAATCCCCGTGCTGGGGCTTTGCTACGGCGCCCAGCTTATGATGCATGTGCTTGGGGGGAAGGTGGAACGCGCCTCCGAGAGAGAATACGGAAAGACTGAATGCGAGTTTGATACGGATAGCAGTCTTTTTGCGGAGCTGCCCGGTAAATCTGTTGTATGGATGAGCCATTTCGACTATATTTCAAAAATGGCGGACGGCTTTAAGTCAGCGGCGCATACGGCAAATACGCCTGTTGCCGCAGCGGAAAATGTATCGGCGGGCCTTTATGCTATTCAGTTCCATCCGGAAGTTCTCCACACGGAATACGGCAAAGAGATTCTATTTAATTTCGTTCGCAATATCTGTGGCTGCGCCGGCGATTGGGAGATGGGATCTTTCGTAGAGCGGACTGTCGCTGCGCTTCGCGAAAAAATAGGCGATGGAAAGGTGTTGCTTGCTCTTTCCGGAGGAGTGGACTCTTCCGTAGCAGCAGGGCTGCTTTCCCGCGCTGTAGGCAAGCAACTGACATGCGTCTTTGTGGATCACGGACTCCTGCGCAAGGACGAGGGCGACGAGGTGGAGGCTGTCTTTGGAGAAGGCGGAGACTTTGACCTGAATTTCATCCGGGTGAATGCGGGCGAGAGATATTATGAAAAGCTTTCCGGTGTAACAGAGCCCGAGCGTAAGCGAAAGATAATCGGCGAGGAATTTATCCGCGTCTTTGAAGAAGAGGCGAAAAAGATAGGCGCTGTGGATTACCTGGCTCAGGGTACAATCTACCCTGATGTGGTAGAATCGGGCCTTGGCGGAGAATCAGCCGTCATAAAGTCCCACCACAATGTGGGAGGTCTGCCTGATTTCGTAGATTTTAAGGAAATAGTGGAGCCTTTGCGAGATCTCTTTAAGGATGAGGTTCGCGAGGCGGGACGGCGCCTTGGTATTCCGGAAGCTCTGGTATCCCGCCAGCCCTTCCCCGGTCCCGGCCTTGGCATCCGCATCATCGGCGATATCACAGCGGAAAAGGTAAAGATAGTACAGGAGGCGGATGCAATATATCGTGAGGAAGTGGATAATGCCATTGCGGACTGGAAGGCTTCGCATGGCGGGACGGCGCCCGACTGGAAACCCGACCAGTATTTCGCCGCCCTCACCAACATGCGCTCCGTGGGTGTCATGGGCGACGAGCGAACCTACGACTACGCCGTGGCGCTTCGCGCCGTAAAGACCGTGGACTTCATGACTGCAGAATCCGCCCAAATCCCCTGGGAGGTACTGCAAAAGGTCACAAGCCGGATTGTGAATGAAGTCCGGGGGGTGAACAGGGTATTTTATGATCTGACGGGGAAGCCGCCCGGGACGATTGAGTTTGAATAGTAACGTAATAAGCCGTGAGACCTTTTAAATAAAGGGTTTCACGGCTTTTGCTTTTTCTCAAAGTACTGTTGCAGTACTGTC
>CAJOQM010000129.1 GCA_905236845.1 uncultured Lachnospiraceae bacterium
CGGCGGTAAAGCACAAGAAAATATTTGATGGTGAAACTCCGTCGAAACTCCGCCCGAAACTGCGCCCCATTTAAAAGCCCAAAAAAGAGCCGCCCCTTGAGCAGCCCTTTAATCACTTTAAATTATTCGGTTTTATGCGCTTGCAGCGTTTGCGTACTGTATTATGTCGCTTAATCCCGTATGGAGCCTTACCTCATCGCCCGTGGTCTCTATGAGCGTGGGAGCGCTTAAGATATCATAAGCACTGGCCAGGCGTGCGCCTTCCGTATCCTCGGCATATACCACGCGGTATGATATCCCGTTATTTTCAAGGACGGATTTTGCAGCCTTGCAGTTCGGGCAGGTTTGGGAAGCGAGCATAATAAGCTCCTTATCTCCGTTTATACTGACGGTATTTTGGCTTTTCTTTGCCATAGTCTCCCTGTCTTTCCCTTCGACAGGAGCATCCACAGCGCTTACCATATCATAAGTCAGCCTGTCATTAAACTCGGCAAGCTTTCCGTCGTTCCAGTTTTTAACCGGTCTGTAATAGCCTGTGATTCTGGAATAAACCTCTGTACCCAACCCGCAGGTAGGGCAGGTTGCCTGCTCTCCCGAAAGATATCCGCAGGAAGGGCATACGGAATAGGTGGGAGATATAGTGTAATACGGAAGCTTGAAATTCTGCGCAATCTTTTTAACCAGTACGGCAGAGCTCTTCCAGTCCGGGAGATTCTGTCCCACGAAGCCATGGAAGACCGTACCGCTGGTATAAAGCGTCTGAAGCTCGTCTTCCTTTTCCAGAGCATCGAAAATATCCTCTGTATAGCCTACGGGAAGGTGGGTACTATTCGTATAATACGGTGCTCCGTCCGCTCCTCCAGCTGTGATTATATGGGGGAATTCCTCCGTATCATGCTTCGCAAATCTGTAAGAAGTAGACTCTGCGGGAGTAGCTTCCAGATTGTAGAGGTCGCCGTATTCTTCCTGATAATCTGAGAGGCGCTCTCTCATATGGTTAAGTACTTCCTTTGCAAATTCCGTTCCTTCAGATGTGGTTATATCTGTATTCATCCAGGATGCGTTCTTTATGGCTTCATTCATTCCCACGATACCGATGGTGGAGAAATGATTGGAAAACTGTCCCAGATAACGCTTCGTATAGGGATAAAGTCCTTCCTCAAGCAGCCTTTCTATAACGCTTCTTTTTACTTTCAGGGAGCGGGCGGCTATATCCATATACCTGTCCAGGGTATCATAGAATTCGCCCTTATTTTCTGCCAGATACGCAATGCGGGGGAGATTTAAGGTAACGACGCCGATAGAGCCCGTGCTCTCTCCGGAGCCGAAATATCCGCCGCCCTTTTTGCGAAGCTCACGAAGATCCAGACGCAGCCGGCAGCACATGCTTCTTACGTCCGAAGGCTTCATATCCGAGTTTACATAATTCGAGAAATAGGGCGTCCCATACTTCGAGGTCATTTCGAAAAGAAGCCTGTTATTTTCAGTATCCGACCAGTCAAAATCCTCAGTAATGGAATATGTGGGAATGGGATACTGGAAGCCGCGACCGTTGGCATCGCCTTCTATCATGGTCTCGATAAAGGCCTTATTTATCATATCCATTTCGGCCTTGCACTCGCCGTATGTGAAATCCTGCTCCTTTCCGCCTACTATGGCAGGGAGGTTTATCATATCCTCAGGCACCGTCCAGTCCAGCGTCACATTGGTAAAAGGCGCCTGGGTTCCCCAGCGGCTGGGGGTATTTACCCCGTAAATAAATGACTGGATTGCCTGCTTTACGGAGTTGTAATCGAGGTTATCAATCTTTACAAAGGGCGCAAGGTACGTGTCAAACGAGGAAAACGCCTGAGCTCCCGCCCATTCATTCTGCATGATTCCCAGGAAATTTACCATCTGGTTGCAGAGGGTGGGAAGGTGTTTTGCGGGAGCGGAGGATATCCTTCCGGGGACTCCGCCCAAGCCTTCCAGAAGAAGCTGCTTTAAGCTCCAGCCTGCACAATATCCTGTGAGCATGGAAAGATCATGGATATGCATAAAACACTTTCTGTGTGCGTCAGCTATTTCTTCGTCGTATATCTCTGTGAGCCAGTAGTTTGCGGTGATGGCGCCGGAATTTGAGAGGATGAGACCGCCTACGCTCATGGTAACGGTAGAGTTTTCCTTTACTCTCCAGTCTTTTTCCGTGCCGATGTAGCCATCCACCAGCTTCTTATAATCAAGCAGGGTCTTTTCGGCTGTACGGGCCTTCTGGTGCTGGCTTCTGTACAGGATATAAGCCTTTGCGGTCTTTGAATAGCCGCAGCGCATAAGGACGGTCTCCACATGATCCTGAATCTCCTCGACCGAGGTAAATTCCTGCCCTTCCAGAGCTGCCTCCACCATAAGACCCACCGCACGGGATACCGCAGAAAGATCTCTGGAGCTTATCTCCTTTGTAGCTATAAAAGACTTTACTACCGCATTTTCAATCTTTGATACATCGAATTCTACCGTGCCGCCATTCCTTTTTCTTACTCTTACCGTTCCCTGACTCATTACATCCTCCTTTTATTCTTTATATAAAATAATTTCACCCTTTTTAAGGCTATTTTTCACATCTATCAGCCTCTGGTTTGCGCTTCCCCTGTAAATATGCTCTCCGTCCTTCAAGGCTTCAACGAATGGTCCGTCTGCGAGCACATCTATTTGGGAAAGGGCTGTTTTCGCATCCTCTCCGGCTTTTCCGGAAAGTATCGCTTCAAACGTAAAGCCCGTATACGCCCACACATTGAGCCCTGATTCCCTCGCCTTTTTGGCAAGGTACAAAAGGGCTTTTGGCTGCATAAAGGGGTCTCCCCCCGAAAACGTTACCCCGTCCAAGTATTTTTCCCCGGAAAGAAGTTTGAAAGCTTCATCCGCACTTATGGGAGATACCGCATTTATATCGTGAGTTTCCGGATTATGACACCCGGGGCAGTCATGGGGACATCCCTGAAAAAAATATACGAACCTTACTCCCGAACCATCCACCAGAGAATGCCGGACAGTACCATTTAAGTATACTAATGGTGTCTGCATTGAAATAATCTCCCTCGCCGTGGGTATCATAATATCAATATATGGGGAGATTGTCAAGACGCAACACTATATATTGTGTGCGAATATGGGATAGCTGTTATTTATTTTTCGCATAGACCTCACCCTACCCTGTACATCGTAACAGATGCCTTTGCGATAAGGGTTTTAGTGTCATCATTTATGGCAACCTCATAATAAGAGAGTTTTCGTCCGCTTTTTATGCACACCGCCTCTGCAGTGAGTTCCTTTCCGCGGCAGGCATTCACAAAACTCACATGGGCGTCGGACGACACATACTGTCCCGTGCCCGTACCGAAATTGGACGCCACCGCACAGGCAAAATCCGCCATAGTACAAACGACGCCTCCCATCAAGGCATCCATAGCGTTTAAATGCTCATCACCGAGTGTAAGCTTAATTACCGAATGCCGGATACCGACTTCCTCTATGGTCATTCCGGCATTTTTTGCAAAGCGGTCGTTTCCGAAAAACTCCCTTGCATCCTCCAAAGTTTCCATTTTTACATCTTCAGTCATTTTTTTCTCCTTACTAAAAAGGTGAAAGCCACGCATGACCTCCACCCATTTTACACTCTAAAAAACCTTATCGGCTTCTCCTTATATATCCGCTATATCACTTCTTGAATATTTATTCTCAAAATCCACATGAGCTGCCGCTTCATATGCGTTCTTCCGAGCATCGGCGATGTCTTTGCCAAGGGCTGTGATACCCAGGACGCGCCCGCCGTTCGTAACAATGTTTCCGTCCGCATCAAAGGCAGTCCCGGCATGGAAGCAAAAGGCATCATCCCTGCCGTCAAACCACTCCAAACCTGATATGGGGTAGCCTTTCTTGTAGCTTACAGGATATCCGTCAGAAGCCAGCACTACACACACCGTGCTTTCATCTCTAAAGGAAAGTTCAACATCATCAAGCTTTCCGTCTATGCAAGCCTCAAACACTTCCACTATATCATTCTTAAGCCTGGGAAGTACTACCTGGGCCTCGGGGTCTCCGAAGCGGGCGTTATATTCAAGGACTTTAGGACCCTCTTCGGTTAACATAAGACCAAAGAATATAATTCCCTTAAATTCTCTTCCCTCCTGCTTCATAGCCGCCACCGTGGGCTTAAAAATCTTCTCCTGACAAAAAGCATCTATCTCTTCCGTATAGAAAGGCGTCGGGGAGAAATTTCCCATTCCTCCGGTATTTGGGCCTTCGTCATTATCATGCGCCCTCTTATAATCCTGGGAGCTTCCCATAGTCTTTATAGTCGTGCCGTCTACAAAAGAAAGCACGGAAACCTCACGCCCCGTCATAAATTCCTCTACTACCATCTTTGTACCGGCATCGCCGAATTTCTTATCAGACATGATGGTCTTTGCACCCTCAAGGGCTTCTTCCCGGGTATTGCATATAAGCACACCCTTACCGAGAGCAAGACCGTCTGCCTTTAAGACCACGGGAATCCTGCATTCCTTAAGATACGAAACCGCTTCATCGTAGTTATCAAAAGTCTCGTATCCTGCCGTAGGGATATTATACTTTTTCATAAGATCCTTTGAAAAAGCCTTGCTGCCCTCCAATATGGCGGCGTTCTTTGCAGGTCCGAATACCCGAAGTCCCTTTGCATTAAACACATCTACGATGCCGCCCACAAGGGGATCGTCCATTCCCACTACAGTAAGTCCTATATTGTGAGATACCGCAAAATCAGCCAGAGAGTCAAACTCCATAGCCTTGATATCGACGCATTCCGCATCCTTGGCGATTCCCGCATTACCCGGGGCGCAGTATATCTTCCCGGCCTTTGGGCTATTCTTTATCGCTTTTACAATGGCGTGCTCTCTGCCGCCGCTTCCTACTACCAAAATATCCATGAGCTACTCCTTAATCAATACCTGTCCTTCTTCAACACTTATCTTATCATTTGCAATAAGATCAACGGCCCGGGGCAAAAGCTTCCATTCAGCCTCCTCCATAACCCGCTGCTGCAGATCTTTCGCTGAATCACCGGATTCTACTTCCACGGCCTTTTGCAATATAATAGGACCGGTATCCGTCCCCTCATCCACAAAATGCACCGTAGCCCCGGTTACCTTGCATCCCCGGGCAAGGACTTCTTCGTGAACCCTGAGCCCGTAATATCCCTTGCCGCAAAAAGCGGGGATAAGAGAGGGATGTACATTTACGATCCTGTTGGGATATGCTTTTACTACTTCGGCAGGAATAACCGTAAGATATCCCGCAAGGACTATAAGATCCGTATCATGCTTTTTAAGAACGGACAAAAGTCCCGCAGAAAAAGCCTCAGAGCTGTCATAATCCTTTCTCCTTACGATTTCCGAGGAGATCCCGGCATTTTCCGCTCTTTTTAATGCATAAGCTTCAGGGGTGCTGCTAATAACGGCGCCTATCCGGGCGTTTGTTATTTTTCCCGCAGAAACAGCATCGATAAGAGCCTGGAGATTTGTTCCTCCTCCGGATACCAGAACAGATACATTCAGCATATGTCTACTCCTTTGTCACCGTTTATAGTCCTTCCCACCGTAAACGCCTCATTTCCTGCAGATTTTACGGCTTCAAGCGTCTTATCAACATCACCTTCCGAAACGCAAAGAATCATGCCGATTCCCATATTATAGGTGTTATACATCATGTTTTCGGAAACCGGGCCTTCCTTTGAAATAATTTCAAAAAGAGGCGGCACTTTATAGCTGTTCTTTTCGACCACGGCTCTCTTTCCTTCGGGAAGCATACGGGGAATATTTTCATAGAAACCTCCTCCCGTAATATGGGCGCAGCCAAGGATTTTAACCCCGGCACTGCGGACGCCCGAAAGCGCCTTTACATATATATTTGTAGGAGCAAGCAACGCCTCTCCCAATGTGGTCTGAAGCTCGTCATAGCGTTTTTCCAAACCGTCTTTTGTTACAGGAAATATCTTTCGCACCAGCGAAAATCCATTGCTGTGGACGCCGGATGATGCTATGCCTACAAGGATATTCCCTTCGGCAATATCTTCCCCCGTTATAAGATCCTTTTGGTCGGCTGCGCCTACCGCAAAGCCTGCAAGATCGTATTCATCCTCAGGATAAAATCCGGGCATTTCCGCCGTTTCTCCCCCTATAAGAGAAGCTCCCGACTGTACGCAGCCATCAGCTACACCCTTTACGATCTGCGCTATCTTTTCAGGCTCGTTCTTACCGCAGGCAATGTAATCAAGGAAAAACAAAGGCTCTGCTCCCGCACATGCAATATCGTTTACGCACATTGCAACGCAGTCAATACCTACGGAATCATGCTTATCCATAACAAAAGCAAGCTTCAGCTTTGTGCCTACTCCGTCTGTTCCCGAAAGGAGAACCGGGTTTTCCATACCCTTTAGTTTTGCCCCGGAAAAAGCTCCCGCAAAACCTCCCAGATGAGTCATAACCTCCGGGCGTGTGGTCTTTGCCACGTGCTCTTTCATAAGTTCAACGGCTTTATATCCCGCTTCAACATCTACGCCTGCGCTTTTATAATCCATAATAATGCTCCTTGATAATTTCTAGTTATTGTAATCCTTATAGCCTTTTTCTTTAAGCTTTGCATCTTTTGCCTTTACTTCTTTTTCCATATTTGCGGCATAATCCGCCAGTTTCTTTTCCAGTGCTTCATCTGAAATGGCAAGCATTTTGACCGCAAGTATGCCGGCATTTTTCGCCCCGTCTATGGCTACCGTGGCAACAGGTATACCCGAAGGCATCTGTACTATGGAATACAGAGAATCCCTGCCGCCCAGAGATTTTGTATGCATGGGAACTCCGATTACAGGCAGCGGAAATATAGCAGCGCACATACCCGGCAGATGAGCCGCCATACCGGCTCCCGCTATAAGTACCTTTATCCCCCGGCTTCTTGCACTCTTTGCATATTCAAAAAAAGTATCCGGCTCCCTGTGGGCGGATATTATGGTTATTTCATATGAAATACCAAACTCCTCAAGCACATCCGCAGCCTTTCCCATTACGGGAAGATCCGAGTCAGATCCCATTATTATCCCTACTTTGGCCATATCAAAAACCTCCTAATATAATCCGAATATTATAGTAACTACCCACAAAATAACGGCAATAACACCGATAAAAAATCCAACCTTTGAAAAAAAATCGTAGGTATCTTCGTTTTTCCACCCCATTACGCCCAATATCACGGAAAGAATGCTCGCCATAAGAGCCAGTGCCCCTACAGCGCCGATAAATACTCCCGCTTCCCCTCCCATGTCGTAGGAAATCTTTACGGCAGTAAAAAGGGCTATTATGGCGCTTACAGACAAAATCACCGCAAATATCCCCATAAGGGAATGGGATCTTTCTGTAAATTTGTAGTTGTTTCTTCTAAACCTTCGCGCCATATTTCTCATAATATTTGTCTATGGATACAAGCATCTGTTCATATCCGCCTTTTTCTTTCAGATATTCTTTCACATCATCCATGGTCACAATGGCGGACGTACGCATTCCGAATTCTTCGGAAATCTCGTCAAGAGCAGACTTATCTCCTGTTCCCCTTTCCATTCTGTCCACAGATATAATAAGACCTGTTATCTCCACATTTGCCCGGGCTTTTAATATGGGCACAGTCTCCCTTATTGATGTGCCGGCTGTGGTTACATCTTCTATGATAACAACTTTATCTTTGTCATTTACGGGACCTCCCAGAAGTACACCTTTGTCTCCGTGATCCTTTGCTTCCTTGCGGTTTGAGCAATATCTTACGTTTGCGCCGTACTTGCGGTAAAGAGCCGTGGATGTGCATACGCTAAGAGGAATCCCCTTGTATGCAGGTCCGAAAAGCACATCAAAATCAAGACCATAAGCTTCTTTTATTGCTTTTGCATAAAAAAGCCCGAGCCTTTCAAGCTGGCTTCCCGTCCTGTAATTTCCCGTGTTTATAAAAAATGGAGTATTTCTTCCGCTTTTTGTAACAAAATCTCCAAAGGTAAGGACTCCGGCCTCCATCATAAAATCTATAAATTCTCTTTGGTAATTTTCCATTATTCTATCAAGCCTTTCGTAATTTCAGATACGTCTTCAAATCCCTGCTCTTCCATATATTCGCCTATTTCCCTTATAACCTGTCGGGTAACTTTTGGATAGCGGAAATTTGCGACGCCTACTGCAACGGCGGATGCTCCTGCAAGCATAAATTCCACAGCTTCCGCACCGCTCATTATGCCGCCCATGGCTATAATGGGGATATCAACTGCCTTTGCTGTCTCGTACACCATCCGTACGGCTATAGGCTTAATAGCAGGTCCCGACAGACCTCCCGTTTTGTTTGCAAGGAAAAATTTCCTTGAACGAATATCTATAAAAGTGGCAAGAAAGGTATTTACCATGGAAAGCGCATCCGCACCGGCTGCTTCCGCAGCTTTTCCTATTTCCGAAATATCCGCCACATTGGGTGAAAGCTTAAGGATGACAGGCTTTTTGGACTTTTCCTTAACAGCCTTTGTAATTTCCGTTATGCCCTCCGTCGTCGTTCCGAAAGCCATCCCACCTTCCGAAATATTGGGGCAGGATACGTTTATTTCAAGCATATCCACAGCCTCTTCATCGGAAAGCTTCTCCACTACCTCCAGGTATTCGGGCACAGTATGTCCGCACACATTTACGATAACATTTGTATCAACAGTTTTAAGATAGGCAAGATCTTTTTCTATAAACCTGTCTACCCCGCCGTTTTGAAGCCCTATGGAATTAAGCACTCCCGATGATGTCTCGGCGATCCTAGGGACAGGATTTCCTTCCCAGGGCTTTGATGAAACTCCTTTTGTAGTAATGGCGCCAAGCTCTGATATATCAAAAAAATCAGCGAATTCCCTGCCCGATCCGAAGGTTCCCGAAGCCGTGGTCACCGGGTTTTTCCATTCCACACCGGCTATATTAACGCTCATATTCATAGCTCTACCTCCCTGACTTCAAAGACCGGTCCTTCTTTGCAGACCCTGGCATTCTTAACGCCGGTTCCTTTGTTAACCTCTGATGTTTTACAAACGCAGGAAAGGCAGGCGCCAAGTCCGCACCCCATCCGGGCTTCAAGAGAAATATATGCCGTAAGATCTTTTTCCAGGGCATATTCCTTAACCGCTTTAAGCATTGGGACAGGTCCGCAGGCATAAATAATCTCTGCTCCCACTCTGTTTTGGGCTATGGCGTCCATTACAGTTCCTTTTATGCCTCTAGAGCCGTCTTCCGTCGCTATATGAACGGTCCCCAGTTCCTCAAATTCATCCACAAGAAACGTATCGTCATTCCTATAGCCAAGTACGATATCCGGTCTTTTCCCGAACACATCAACCAAAGACACTGCAAGCTGAAGAAGAGGAGGTATGCCTACCCCGCCTCCTATAAGAAGGCATTTTTTGTGACTCATGGGAAAAGTAGTACCGTGAGGACCTGTGATATTCACCCTGGTACCGGGATACATATACGTAATTTCCCTTGTCCCCGTGCCGTGCTTACCCACTCTGTAGACTACACGTATCCATCCTTTGGAATGGTCTATAGAGCAGATAGCAAAGGGTCTTGGCAGGATTTTTGCCTGATTCCGCAGATATATATTTACAAACTGCCCGCAGTATGCAGACATAGCAATAACGGGCGCTTCTATCCACATTTCGAAAATGTTTTCAGCTATGGGTTCGTTTCTCTTTATTATTGCACTGAAGCAATCCTTCTGGGAACCCAGGAGACTAATAGCATCCATCCCTCTGCCACCTTTCTATCTTGCGGAATTAATATCCGATATCATAGCCGATGCGGCTTTTCTTGCGCACTCCGCAAAATTATCCGCCGCATATTCAACGTCGTCTTCTTTCTTCCACGCGCAAATAATGCCCCTTGAAGAATTTACAACAGCTCCCAGACCATCTCTGTTAAAATATTCACGCAGGTCTTTTGCCGAAGCTCCCTGGGCTCCGTATCCGGGTACGAGAAGCAGGGCATTTGGCATTATTTTTCGTAAAGCACCGCCCACCTCGGGATAGGTAGCTCCCACTACGGCTCCCACACTGCTGTAAGGATATTTCACGGACATGAGGTCTTTTCCGGTTTTGTTTACCATATCCGCCACCCGTTCATACAGCTTCTTTCCCTCGGTATTAAGATCCTGGAACTGTGATCCCGAAGGATTGGATGTCTTAACGAGGATAAATATACCTTTTCCCGTTTCCTTGCAAACCTTTGTAAAAGGCTCAATACCATCGTCCCCAAGATATGGATTTACCGTGGCAAAATCCTCATCAAAAGGACTGTAAAACGAATTTCCGATCTTTACGCTGCCAAGGTGCGCCCTTGCGTAGGCTTCGGAAGTAGAACCGATATCTCCCCTTTTCACATCACCTATGACAACAAGCCCTTTTTCATGGCAATATCTTACGGTCTTTTCAAAGACCTCCATGCCATAGTATCCAAACTGCTCATACATGGCGACCTGGGGCTTTACCGCAGGTATTATATCGCAAAGGGCGTCAATAAGTCTTTTGTTGTATTCCCAGATTGCATAAGCTCCCGCCTTAAGCCCCTCACCGTTTTCGGCAACGGACTGCCTTACGATATGGCTTGGGATATAGGAAAGCATGGGATCCAAGCCCACGCATACAGGGGCATCCTTTTTTTCTATGGCATCAAGCAGAATATCAATCTTCATATTCATCGCAGACCACCTCTCCGCCTATTATAACAGATATAACTTTCCCTCTTACCTTCATTCCTCCAAAGGGAGTGTTTTTGCCCTTTGAAAGGAAGGTTTCGGGATCTATCACAAACGGCGTATTAACATCCATTATAACAACATCCGCATCCTGTCCCACATCAAGAGTTCCTCCGGGGATTCCGGCAATCCTTGCGGGATTAAAGCTCATAAGCCTTGCCATATCAAGGGCGGATATGATCCCCGGCTCTACAAGCTTTGTCCAGGCAAGGCATGCCGCAGTCTCAAAGCCCGTTATTCCGAAGGGAGCATCGTTAAAAGATCCCTGCTTTTCTTTTGCGGTATGCGGGGCATGATCTGTAGCAATGGCGTCTATTATGCCGCTTCTAAGTCCCTCTCTTAAAGCCTCAAGATCCTCTTTTGAGCGAAGAGGAGGATTCATCTTGAAATTCGCATCATCCCCGGGTATATCGTCGCTGCAAAGGGAGAAATGATGGGGAGTAACCTCCGCCGTGAGCCTTACTCCTTCGCTTTTTGCCCTGCGTATCATCTCCACTGCGCCTTTTGTTGATACATGGCAAAGATGAAGCTTTGCCCCGGTTTCTTTCGCAAGCTCAATATCTCTGTATGTTATAACGTCTTCTACTGCGTTTGTAATCCCCTTAAGTCCTAATCTTTGGGAATTTTCATCCGCATTCATTACTCCCCCCTCCACGAGATTTATGTCTTCGCAATGGGAGCACATGAGAATATCGTTTTTAGCGCAATATTCCAACGCATACCTCATAAGCCCCGAATCCATAAGGCTCTTTCCGTCTTCGCTCATGGTAATCATGCCTTCTGTCACCATGGCGTCATAATCCGCAGCTTCTTTACCTTCCTGGCCTTTTGTCACGGCTCCTGTCTGATAGACATGAACTCTTGATGAAGCGGCCGCTTTATCGAGAGTATAAGATACGCACCCTGCGCCATCTGATACGGGCTTTGTATTGGGCATGGCAAAAATCGAGGTAAAGCCGCCCTTTGCAGCCGCCATGCATCCTGTTTCTATCGTTTCTTTTTCTGTCTGTCCAGGATCTCTTAAATGGCAGTGAAGGTCAATGAATCCGGGCATAACAACATACCCTTTTGCTTCTATTATCCTGTCGGTTTCTTCGTGTTTGAAAGAAAAAGGATGAACTATTTTGCCGTCGGATATCCAAAGGTCGCCCCTTTTGTCCGTACCGTCTGAAGGATTTACTATGTGGCCTCCTTTTATCAATATATTTTCATCACCCTCAAAAGCGTGCTTTATGCTGTCATAATGCAAAAAAGTTTCGTTTTGGGAAAGCTCTTTTATTTCGTTTATATCAGCAAACTTAAAATCCGTAGTCTCTCCGTCAAGAAGGCGGACGTCGGATTCATCCACATCTATCCTGAAGCGGTATACATCCACGAAATAATTGTCCTTTTCCTCGGGATTTATCCTCCTGTAGGTAAAAAGGCATCTGCCGGGAGCTCCGGTTACATCGATCCCAGTCTCTTCAAACAATTCCCGGATAACGGCTTCCCGTGACTCCTCTCCCGCCCGGACTCCTCCTCCGGGTATCTCCCATGCGCCGGGAGCCCAGGATTTGTCTTCGGCTCTCTTTGTAATAAGAAAAGTCCGATCGCTCCTTTCGATTACTCCCAGAACAGTCAGATGAAAATCTCCGGGCTGCATATTCCAGTCGTTTCTTTCCATGGTACGACCGGTCTTTCTTTTGTTTGCATCATATATATCCCAATGTTCCATGGATATCCTCCATAATAATTCCTATCTTGTCTGCAAAAAAGTATTTTCCCGGGCTGCCGGCGCATCGTCGGGATAAAGTTCCACATATTCCGTAATAAGGGATTTTGCGGTATCAAAATCTCCCAGATATTCACAGCAAACGATTTCTATCCATTTAAGATATCTTAAATATGTACCGGATGCATCGGCGCTTTCCGCATTGATGCCCTTGTTCACCATAGCCATAGCATTATCATAGTCTCCGGAAGAAACATATATTTCCGCAAGATAATAATATGCCCTTGCATCTCCGCCGCCTGCGGCATCTTCAAGCAGTGTCACGGCCGAATCCGTATTTCCCAAAAGATAATAGATATATCCCATGGAACAATTATCGCCGGAGGATATGTCAGTTGCTTTGTTTAAATATTCCTCGGCTTTGTTAAGGTCGGTTTCTTCAAGGTTTTCATAGATCTTTATATAAAGATCCGCATCCTTTGAATCCATGGAAACCGCGGTATCATAATCACTTACGGCGCTTTCTTTATCACCGTTTTTAAGATACATGGTGCCCCTTAAATAATATGCTTCCCAGGCATCCTTGTCGTAGTCTATGATGCTTGTATACATTTCTGCCGCCCCGTCCGTATCTCCCGAGGCATAAAGAGCTGCCGCCTTGTAATAGCATATATCAACATCAAGGTCATTTACAAATCCCACAGACTGGTCTAATGCCAGCTGGAACATCCGGGCTGCTTCTTCGTATTTGGCAGCCTGCATAAGAGCAATCCCCTGATCTCTGTAATCCAGCTCCTTTTGTCTTGAGCTTTCCGTAAGATTGCATGCGCAAAGCCCGGTCAGAACAAAGCAAAATGCAAAGACCGCAAATATTTTCCCGATACTTTTAAAGCGAGGCATTAAGATAATCCTCCTGCTCTTTTGTAAGAGTATCGATCTGCTTGCCAAGGAATTTAAGCTTCCTTATGGCGACTTCGTTATCCACCTCTTTGGGAACATCTATAAGCATGGAAGAAAGCTTTCCCGAATGCTCTGCAAGATATTTTGCGGAAAGAGCCTGTATGGCAAAGCTCATATCCATGATCTCTGCGGGATGTCCGTCGCCTGCTGCAAGGTTTACAAGCCTGCCCTCAGCTATGACATAGATCCTGTGATCTCCTATGGTATAGCCCATGATATTGTTGCGCTCCTCGGCTATATCCTTTGCGTTTTCCTTAAGATACGCCATATCCACTTCGCAGTCAAAATGACCTGCATTGCAGCAAATGGCTCCGTCTTTCATTACATCAAAATCATCTGCCGTAATAACCTTGCTGCATCCCGTGACGGTAATAAAGAAATCTCCGATCTTTGCAGCTTCATGCATGGGCATAACATCATATCCGTCCATAACCGCTTCTATTGCCTTTATGGGGTCTATCTCGGTAACCACTACCCGGGCGCCCAAAGCCTTTGCCCTCATGGCAACGCCCTTGCCGCACCAGCCGTATCCTGCCACTACTACGATTTTTCCCGCCACGATAAGATTCGTGGTGCGGTTTATGCCGTCCCATACGGACTGACCCGTTCCGTATCTGTTGTCAAAAAGGTGCTTGCAGTCTGCGTTATTCACTAAAACCATGGGGAATTTAAGCTCTCCTGCCCTGTCCATAGCCTTTAGGCGGATAACACCTGTAGTCGTCTCCTCGCAGCCTCCTAAAACATCGGGAATAAGCTCTTTATATTTTGTATGCATCATATGTACAAGGTCGCCGCCGTCGTCTATTATGATATTCGGACCTATCTCAAGTACATTTGAAATATGCTCGTTATATTCTTCTTCCGTAGCGCCGTGCCACGCAAAGACATTGAGTCCTTCTTTTACAAGAGCGGCAGCTACATCATCCTGGGTAGATAAGGGATTTGAGCCCGTTATATACATTTGCGCACCACCTTCTGCAAGCACCTTGCATAAATATGCAGTCTTTGCTTCAAGATGGACGGAAAGAGCGACTTTGAGCCCCTTAAAAGGCTGCCCCTTCCTGAAATCATCTTCAAGAGAACGAAGCAAAGGACAATTCTTCTTTACCCAGTTTATCTTGTGTTCTCCGGAAGGAGAAAGTGAAATATCTCTTATACTGCTCATGATAGCTCCTTTCATTTACATGGATTCCGGGGCTTTAAACCCAAGGACATCCGTACAAATTTCAAGTATGTTTAACGATAATGCTATAAGCCCGATATATGAGGCTTTCTTTCCCTCATCTTCCTGGCCCAATATGCGGGTTTCGTGATAAAACCTGTTAAAAGAATCACAAAGACCGTATATATATGAACAGATTCTGTGGGGCTCTAAGTTCTCAAATGCATCTTCGATAACACCGTTAAATCCAGCGATTACGTTCATAAGATTCTTCTGACTTTCGGAATCCGCCCTGCATATCGCCTCAGAGGAGATTTCTTTTCCCTGCTCCCTATATTTACGGAGTATGGATTTAATGCGAACCATGGTATAAAGGATGTAGGGTCCCGTGTTTCCTTCAAATGAAGTAAACCTGTCTATATCAAATATATAATCCTTCTTTGCCTGATTCGAAAGGTCTCCGTATTTAACCGCCGCAAGAGCTACTATGCGGGAGATTTCTTCAAGCTTTGCTTTATCTGTATCCTCGCCCTTTTCCTCTTTGTTTGATATAAGCTTATCAAGCATGGCTTCGTTTATTTCATCAAGGAGGATCGATAGCTTCATTACGCCGCCCGCCCTGGTCTTGAAGGGCTGGCCGTCCTTTCCGTTCATGGTGCCAAAGCCCACATACCGAAGCTCTGTATCCGGGCGGACTATACCGCATTTTTTTGCGGCACGGAACACCTGGGTAAAATGCAGACTCTGTCTTTTGTCCGCAAGATATATTATCTCGTCCGGATCGTAGTCCCGTACCCTCTGGACAATAGTTGCAAGGTCTGTCGTAGCATAAAGGGAAGCACCGTCGGATTTTCGCACGATACAAACGGGAACCTCCTTTGCATCGGACTCTTCGGACACATCTATTACAAGAGCCCCCTCGCTTTCGTAGGCGTAGCCTTCATCCTCCATGCGTTTTATCATATCCGGAACGTATTTTTGCGCATCGGATTCTCCAAGCCAAAGGTCAAAATCCACATCAAGTCTTTCATAATTTGCCTTCATATCCGCTATGGATATATCAAGAATCCTGTCAAGAAGAGCCGTATAGCCTCTCCTTCCTTCCTGAAGGGAAGCCGTAGCTTCCAAAGCTTCTTTGTGAAAAGCCTCGTCTTCTTTGGATCTTGCGCTTGCAAGAGGATATATCCTTTCAAGATCGGCTGCGGTAAAAGGCGCATCTACCGGATATTCGCCCTCATATGACTCGTCAAAATAAACCATATCGGGATGTTCTTCCTTAAGACCGCATATAACAAGACCCATCTGGAGCCCGAAGTCTCCCATATGCACATCCCCAAGAACCTTGTGGCCGCAATATCTGCCCATACGCTTTATGGCTTCGCCTATGACAGCGGAGCGAAGATGACCGATATGCAAAGGCTTTGCCACATTAGGTCCGCCGTAATCCACGATAATGGTCTTTGGCTTTAACGCACGATCATCCCCGAATCTTTCGGAAAGAGCCATATTCTTTATGCAGGATGCAAGAAAATCCTCATCCAGATTCAGATTTATAAATCCCGGCTTTACCGCCTCTGCCATAGAAAAGACCGCAGAATCCTTCAAAGCATCCGCAACATCGGTCGCTATATCCAGAGGCGCTTTGCGGGCGGATTTGGCAAGACGCAAAGCTCCGTTACACTGATATTCGCAAAGGTCGGGTCTGTCTGACCTTGTAACAAAAGCCGCACTCTTATCATATCCGCACTTTTCAAAAGCCTTTTCCAGTTCTTCTTTTAAGTATTCCAATATAGTCTTCATTATATTTCAATCCTAATTCAACAGATCCTCAACTCCGGATCTGTCGTTTTGCTTTAATATGGCGCTTACGGCGTCCATTGTATCATCGTCTACAGGTCCCGTGCCGTACTGGCCTGAGAAAGAATTTGTAGTCGCATTAAACGTATCGTCTTCTTTGTTTTCCGCAAACTGCCTTGCGGCGTCTATCTCTGCCTGTTTTGCGGCGGCATCAGCATCAGCCTCTGCCTGGAGGCGTGCTATGATTTCCGCTGCAAGAGCCGCATCATCATCGTTAAGGTCGTCAAGGGAAGGCTCCTCTTCTTCAGGCTCAGGCTCGGGCTCAGACTCTGCGTCGTTACCCGGCTCCTGTTCGGGCTCGGGCTCCGCCTCCGGTTCGCTTTTCGTTTGCGCTGCGGCGGCCTGCGCCTGTGCTTCCTGCTGTGCTTTCAGTTCGGCTTCCTCGGCCTCCCTTTTAGCCTCTTCGTTCTTTTCTTTTCCGCCTTCACCTACAAAGAAATATTGCATGGGAACATAAATAACCTGCCACACCTTAATGATATTTCTTTTAAGCCTTGTAAACCAGTTATCCCTGTCTATACGATAATCTGCCATAACAAAATCCACCTTATATGAAAAATGATGCCGGCCTTTCGGTCCGGCATCATGTGATCATTTCTTTGAACTCTTAAGGAACTCGGGAATCTTTGCACCTGTTTCCTGAGTGCTTCCCTTGGGCTGTGCCGGTCTTTGCAGCTGTACATTAGATACGGGAGTCGTCCCGGCGCTTTGTGTCCTTGTAACCCCGGCTGTCCCCTGCGCTCCTCCCGAAAGGGGAGTATTTATCGCAGGTCTTGGTGTCTGGGTCGTCCTAAGGGGCGTCGTACCTGGGTTAAACCTGGGGCTCTGTGGCAATGTCCCCATGGTGGGCGCTATCTTTATCTGAGGCTCCGAAGGCTCCAACCCCGTGGCAATAACGGTGATGATCACCTGATCGGGTTCTGAATCGTCATTAACCACACCCCAAACCACATTTGCTCCGTTGCTGATAAGATCCTCCACATATGCGCCGGCTTCCTGAGCATCTCCGAGAGATACATCGCCGGACATATTCATAAGAACATGAGTAGCACCGGTAATGGATGTCTCCAGAAGGGGGCTTTCTATGGCTGCCTTTACAGCCTCCATCGCCTTGTCCTCTCCCTTTGCTACACCGATACCTACATGAGCCATGCCCTTGTCCTTCATAACTGTCTTTACATCCGCAAAGTCAAGGTTAATCTCACCGGGCTTGTAAATAAGATCTGTTATGCCCTGTACGGCCTGCTGGAGCACCTCATCGGCTTTCTTCAATGCATCCGGCATGGATGTACGTCTGTCAACTATCTCCAGGAGCTTGTCATTGGGGATAACAATAAGGGTATCCACGGTGCTCTTAAGCTTTTCGATACCTCCCTCGGCATTCATCATCCTTGCCTTTGCTTCGAATCTGAAAGGCTTCGTCACGACACCTACCGTAAGGATATCCATATCCTTGGCAAGACGGGCTATAACGGGAGCTGCTCCCGTACCGGTTCCGCCGCCCATTCCACAGGTAACGAACACCATGTCCGCTCCCCGAAGTGCAGCTTCGAGCTCTTCTGCGCTCTCTTCGGCAGCCTTTTCACCAATCTCCGGCTGTGCACCGGCTCCAAGACCCTTTGTAAGCTTCTCTCCTATTTGTATCAGCGTTTTCGCCTTGCAAAGTGAAAGCGCCTGTTTATCCGTATTTACTCCTACAAACTCCACACCTTCGATATTCTCGTCAACCATGCGGTTTACAGCATTGTTGCCGGCTCCGCCGACGCCGACTACGAGTATCCTGGCGTTAGTATTTTCCTCAGCCGAGACTAATTCTAACAAAACTATTCCTCCTTGCGGACATTTTAATTACACTCTTAATATTTTACATAGATTTTAAAAATAATTCAATACTTACTTCAAGATTCTTCAAAAATTATATCGTCACCTCCGTCAGACCAGCCTGACATGTCCACTGTGCCGCTTTTGTCCCTGATTTCGGGCAGAATCTTTGAAAGACGCTCTATTTTGTCGGCTGTATGGGCGTTTTTTCCAAGGTATACGGATACAGAACCAAAATCCGCCGTCATGGCGCCTCTTTCGGATATATTGACAGAATCGGGAGTAAGACCGTAATATGAGAAATAATACAGCGTATCCTTTAAATATTCCAAAGAACCCGAACCTTTAAGGGACATCTTTTCCCCTTCTTCGGGCTCCTGTCTGAATACACAGGACACATCCAGAGGCTCGCTTAAGAGGGTATCAGATATCTCCGACACCACCCCCTCGGAATCAAAATATACATATGTCCCCGATATGCCCTCCGAAGCATCGGAAGATGACATAACATCCCCGGAGGCAGTCAGAGAAGCTGCAAGGGAATATTTAATAACCCCCGTAAGCTCCTTTTCGGTAATTTTTATGTTAACCGATGAAGGGAATGAGAGGCTGACAGAGATTTTTTCTATAAATTCCGGCTCATCAACCGGATCTATAAGGTTTTGCACAAGCAGCAAAAGAGAATTATCCCTGCATTTATCCGTTACCACAAGCTCCATTATCTGTGAATCGGGATATATGGTGCCTCCCTGAACCGATACTTTCTTTATTTCAAAGCCGAAATACACAATGGCAAAAAGGGCGGCCGCAAGCACTGCGGTCACCGTGACTATTTTCACTATAGCGGCAATAATGCGCTTTTTTCTTCTTTTTTCCCGTATCATTGATTGTTGCTCCTTACTTTCGATATGGGAATCAGTGTTGCGCTCTTTCCTTTTAACTCTTCTTTCTTATCTTCAAGATTTTCCAGACGTATACCGTGGGATACGGAAAGTACAATGCCGACCTCAATAAACAAAAACGTCGTACTGGTGCCGCCGTAGCTTATAAAGGGCAGTGTTACACCTGTGTTTGGAAAGCTGTTTGTAACAACGGCAATATTCAATATTACCTGAAGTGCGATATGCGTCATTACACCAATGGAGAGGAAGGAGCCGAATATATCCCCGGCATTCTGGGCTATAACCATAAACCTCCATATCAGCATAAGGAAAAGCAAAATAATGCATATAGCCCCTACAAGCCCCAATTCTTCACAGATTATGGAAAAGATCATATCATTTTCCGGTTCAGGCACATAACCGAGCTTCTGAAGGCTTTCCCCGAGACCTTTGCCGAATATACCCCCGGAACCTATGGCATAAAGCCCCTGAAGCGTCTGATAGCCCTCATCATAGCTTGCAGGATCGAGCCACACCTTGATACGGGTCATTCTGTAGGAAAACATCATAATAAACACAGCCGCAAATCCCACGGCAAGAACAGCTATACCCGCAAAAGGAAGATATTTGGGGCTTGCCACAAAAAGCATGATAACGGCGATGCCCGCTATGATAAGTGCCGTACTCAGATTTGAAACCGCCACTATTATAATAGCGGGAGCACACATAATAAGATATTTAAGTATAGTCTTAAAGCTCTTAAATTCGTTTCTGTTTACCCGGCTTATCTGGGACGCAAGAAATATGATAACTGCTATCTTGGCAGTTTCCGACGGCTGGAAAGACATGCCCGCTACGGAGATCCATCTTGTGGAGCCGCCGTATGTTGCTCCTGCGCCGGTAAACATAACTACAAGATTCAGCAAAATGGAAGCTGCATAAATAACCGTGGAGAACATATAGAAAACATGGTAATTTATAAGGGAGATAAACACCATTGCCACAACTCCCAAAACTACCGCTATTGCCTGCTTTCGTACATAATACGTCCCGTCGTCGAATTTAATCTGTGCATTATAAGAGCTCACGGAATAAAGCATTACCAGACCGAATGCCGCAAGAAAAAGCACTATGAACACCATTCCCCAGTCAAAATATCTGGAGGCAGCTTTTTTCCGTTTCTTTGAAGCCATTAAGTTATCTCACCTGCCATTTTTTTGAAAAGGTCTCCCCTTTCCTCAAAATTGTTAAACATACCCCAGCTTGCGCACGCAGGGGAAAGAAGAACATTTTCCCCCGGCTTTGCAGAGCCTTCGCATATGCGGAACGCCTCTTCAAAGCCATCCGCAAGTGTAATTTTGTCAAAGCCGTTATTTCTCGCACATTCAGCAATCTTCCGGGCTGTCTGCCCTATAAGCACAAGCTCCTTCACCTTGCCGTCAAATGCATTTATCCATTCATCGTATGATGCGTTTTTATCATATCCGCCGGCGATAAGATACGTAGGTCCTTTCATTGCCTTAATTCCCTGTATGGCAGAATCGGGATTCGTAGCCTTCGAATCATTATAATATTTAACTCCCCTCTTTTCTCCCGCAAATTCTATCCGGTGGGGAACGGCCTTAAAGCCCCTTACGGTATCCAATATAATATCTTCCGGCACGCCGAGTGCCTTTGTCAACGCTATGGCAGCCATTATGTTTTCCGCATTGCATGTGCCTACCAGGCTTACTTCATCCATGGAAATAAGCTTCCGGGAATCACCGGATACGCTTTCGTAAATAATATCATCCTTAAGATAATATCCGTCCTTTAATTCCTTTGAAGATGAGAACAAGACAGGCTTTGCGGGGCATCTTGAGGTAAAATCGGCGCAATAGGAATTGTCTGCATTAAGAATACAGACATCGCTCGCCCTTTCACCTTTTGCTATGCGCTCTTTCATGGCGGCGTAGACCTCCATGGATCCGTGCCTGTCAAGGTGATCGGGTGTAACGTTAAGAACTGCGCTTATATCCGCAGAAAACCTTTGAACGGTTTCAAGCTGAAAACTTGATATCTCAAGGACACAAACAGATTCATCCGTAGTCTTATCCGCTATATCCGTATAAGGATCCCCTATATTTCCCGCTACATATACATCCTTTGCGTATCTTTTTATTATTTCTCCCGTAAGAGTCGTTGTGGTGGTCTTTCCGTTTGTTCCTGTAATGGCGACGATTTTTCCTTTTGAGAAAATATAACCAAGCTCGATTTCACCTATTACCGAAAGCCCGGCTTCCCGGCACTTTTCAACTGCGGAATTC
>CAJOQM010000130.1 GCA_905236845.1 uncultured Lachnospiraceae bacterium
AGGCGAACCTGGCGATAGGACAAGTTCCGCAGACTGCGCAGCAGTCGAGGACATTGTTTGAGCGACTGGCACCCACCTGACGCATAATATGGACTAATTGATATTATTCGGAGCGATGAATGTTTACATTAGAGCTTAGTGTGGCAACCATGCTTAAAGAGCATGTAAATATTGATGAGATGATCGACGATGTCCTTGTGGGTATGGAAGACGTGGACTGGGAGCATAAAAGGCTTTCAAAGGAGCGCACCGAAGCCCCGGCACCGCCTACATACAGGTTCGGTCTTCTTATTACGGATGAATTGAGATTCCTGGACAATCTTGATGGCAAAGTGTCCGCAAAGAATGAATTTCAGCTTGTATATATAGGCGATACAAACAATCTTGGCAAAAACATTATTTATGCGGATGAGGTATGGCAGAGGGATTTGGATCTTTCCATATACAGGGAGCTTTTCAAGAAATCTTTGGAGAGGCTTAAGTATCTTTGGCGTGGGCGCTTTTATGAGGATGCATATACCACAACCATAGATGTGCTTCCCGAAATCGCCTGGGTCAAGGGCAGAAACGGCAAATACCTTAGCGTAAACGATACGTTTTCAAGACTTTCGGGGAAATTCAAGGATGATATTATCGACAGGGATTATAAGGATGTCTGGGAGATAGATGCCCGTGAAGAAGCCAATGATTATTATAATTACGGCGAACATGAAGACGATGTTATAAGTGCAGGCGGTGTCAAGAAATATGAAGAGATGATAAAAACCACCGACGGAGTGCGGCAGTTTTCCGTAAGCAGGACCCCGCTTTACAACAGCTTCGGCTATCCCTGGGGGACTGTGGGAGTAGGTCACGATATCTCGGACTTTACCGGGTCGGGCGTTGAACTTTCCATACTGATAGAAAACATGCCCCTTCCCCTTATTATCTGCGATTCCGATTACGGAGTAATCCAGATGAACACATCCTTTAAGGATCTGACCAAGCTTGATACCATAGAGCTTGCAAGGCTTAATTATCTGGAATGGAAGAGGGATCATCTGATTCCCGCCACCGCAAAGATAATAAACGAAAAGTCAAACTCCACCCGCCAGGATTTCAAGATGCGTGACGGTCTTGTTATGCGTTATTATGCACTGATTGAGCAGGAAATACTCGACCATGCTAACAATCTGTCGGGTTATTATATAGTTTTTCTGGATCTGACCACCCAGAAAATGTATGAAAAAGCTATTTTGCAGGAGGCAAATTCCGACAGCCTTACAGGCTTACATAACAGGAAATATTTCTATGACTATATAAAACAGCAGTGGGGTACTCCCATGACTCTTTTGTATATGGATTTGGATCATTTTAAAGAGATAAACGATACCTACGGTCACGCAAGAGGAGATGATATCTTAAGGGATACGGCGACCCTTATTACGGAGGTTTATTCCGAAGGAGTGGTATGCCGTCTCGGAGGCGATGAATTTACCGTAATCCTTCAGGGTAAGCAGGATCCTGAGATTATGTCCAGAAAGGCAAAGAAGCTTCAGGACGGGGTAAGGAACCTTCTTCGCAAAAATTCCATACCTATATCCGTTAGCATAGGCGAGATATATACTGATGGGACCAGGAAGGATCTTGACAGGTTTGTGCAGGATGCGGATAAGAGAATGTATACCGCAAAAGCGCAAAAGAAAAAGCTTGAAGCTGAAAATGCCCTTAAGCTTGCCGAAGGAGAGGATGATGGAAAAGACGGGTTAGCTCAATCCGAAGAAACCCCCGTAATTGAGGAAACAGACGAGAGGTTTAAGGATGTTGATATCAGGCGCTGACAAAATGAAGTCTGGATTTGTGGGGGGGATTTTGACCGCTGCATTTATGTGTGTTCTGATTTGCCTTGCCGCAATCGCTGGATGCGGTTCCTCTTCGGACAGCAGCTCTTTATCGGACGCAGCTTCCGGAGATACAGTGGAGATAACCAATGTATCCTACGACCCCACAAGAGAATTGTATGAGGCGTATAACGAGATATTTGCTGAATATTATTATGAAAAGACCGGAGTTACCGTAAACGTAACCCAGTCCCACGGAGGCTCCGGCTCCCAGGCACAGTCCGTGATAGCCGGAAACGAAGCGGATGTGGTGACGCTGGCTTTGGAGCATGATATTACTGCGATAGAGGAAGCGGGCCTTATAGAATCCGGGTGGCAGGATGAATTTGATGAAGACAGCTCACCTTATACTTCGACTATAGTTTTCCTCGTTCGTGCGGGGAATGAAAAGAATATAACCGACTGGGACGACCTTGTAGAAGACGGCGTTGAGGTAATTACCCCCAGTCCCAAGACATCAGGAGGCGCCTGCTGGAATTTCCTTGCAGCCTGGGCTTATGCGTGTGAGCTCTACGGTGGGGATGAGGATCAAATCAAGCAATTTATGAGTGACCTTTACGGCAATGTCCTTGTAATGGATTCCGGTGCCAGAGGAGCTACGAACACCTTTGTTGAAAACGGCCAGGGAGATGTGCTTATAGCCTGGGAGAATGAGGCTTATCTTGCTATGGAAGAATATCCCGATGAATATGAGATAGTGACGCCTTCCATAAGTATCCTTGCCCAGCCTTCCGTAGCCGTCGTGGATTCCAATGCGCAGGCGGACGGCACGGCAGAAGTCGCTGCGGCATATCTTGAATATCTTTATTCGGATGAAGCCCAGCGCATAGCAGCCGAAAATTATTACCGTCCTTCAAACGAGGAAATCCTCGAGGAATATTCGGATGTATTTGACCTTGATATGAATCTTGTTACCATAGAAGATTTTGGCGGATGGGATACTGCATTTGCGACATTCTTCAGTGATGGCGGTATTTTTGATGAAATCTATTCCGATTAAATCTGGGAGAAATAAATGTCTGATGTCAGGCAGGAGCTTAAAAAAATAATAAAAAACGATTCGCCCGGGGTTATCCCCGGGTTTGGATTACTTTTGGGAATAACCCTGACCATGCTTACTCTTATTGTGCTTATTCCTTTAGCTTCCCTTGTCATTGAGACTGCGCAGATTGGCAGCCTTTCTGATTTTATTTCCATAGTTACAGATAAATACATGATGGCGGGCTATGGAGTGTCGCTTTTTTGCTCGTTCATAGCAGCTGTTGTAAATACCGTAGCCGGGGTGATTATTGCCTGGGTTCTGGTTCGTTATGATTTTAAATGGAAAAGCTTCCTAAACGGTATTATAGAGCTTCCTTTTGCTATTCCGACTGCCGTTGCGGGCATAGCCCTTACTTCACTTTATTGCGATACGGGATGGATAGGTTCGCTTTTTACCAAAATAGGCATAGATATTGCATATACCAAGACCGGTATTATCATTGCCATGATTTTTGTGGGCATACCTTTCGTAGTACGCTCGGTGCAGCCCGTCATTGAAAAATTCGATGTAGAATATGAAGAGGCGGCGCTTAGTCTTGGCGCAAGCCCTGCAAGTACATTCTTCAAGGTTATTCTTCCCGAGCTTTTCCCCTCAATATTGGCGGGATTTGGACTTGCCTTTGCCAGGGGTATCGGCGAATACGGATCTGTCGTATTTATTGCGGGAAACATTCCGCTTAAAACCCAGATAGCCCCCCTTCTTATAATGGCGCAGCTCCAGCAATATAATTACGCAAAGGCGACAGCTATTGCGCTTGTGCTTCTTGTTATATCTTTTGCGCTTATGCTTGCCATAAACGGCTTGCAGTTATATATGCAGCGCTTTACCGCAGGCTCCGACAATATGTCCGGCATTTCAAAGAAAATAGAACCCTTTGACGATACGGGAAAACGCCCCGCAAGGGAGCATACCCTTATTGCCGTTGCAAGCCTGTTTTTGTTTGTAATGCTTATTATTCCCCTTCTTGTGGTTGCGACCTATGCCTTGAGGGACGGGGCTGCGGCATATGCCGAGGCTATATTTGACGAATACACCCTTCATGCCCTGAAGATTACCCTTATAGCTACGGTATTTGCGGTTGTTATAAATACCGTATTCGGAGTTATAGCGGCGGTATTGCTTACCAAATACACATTTCCGGGAAGAGGCATAATAGCTACGCTTATAGACCTTCCTTTTTCCATATCCCCTGTTATTGCGGGGCTTATATTTATACTTACCTTCGGTACCATAGGCTGGGCGGGACCGTTCTTTGAAAGAATCGGCATAAAGATAGTGTTTGCAGTGCCGGGTATAGTCCTTGCCACGGTGTTTGTGACATTCCCCTTTGTGTTCCGGGAGATTTTTCCCGTGCTTAACGCACAGGGGCGCCACGAAGAGGAGGCTGCGGCTCTTATGGGAGCAGGGGGATTTACCATATTCAGAAAGATTACCTTCCCCCATATGAAATGGGCCTTTGCATACGGCATTGTTCTTTGCGCAGCCCGTGCCATGGGGGAATTCGGCGCCGTATCCGTTATTTCCGGGCACCTGCGGGGAAAGACCAATACGCTGCCCCTTCATGTGGAGATTCTTTATAATGAATTTAACACATCGGAAGCCTTCGCCGTATCGTCTATATTGGTTATAATGGCGCTTATTATACTTATTGTAAGGAACGTGCTTGAATACAGAATAAAAGCCAACGAGCAAATGATAGAAGAAGAAAGATTGGCTGCGGATAAGGAGTAAATGATGGATAATAAAGATTATGTATATCTCTCGCATATAAATAAGAGTTTTAATGATTTTAAGGCTTCCTGTGATGTTACGTTCGGCGCCGCAAAAGGTGCACTTACTGCGCTTCTTGGACCTTCGGGAAGCGGAAAGACCACCCTTCTTCGAATGATAGGCGGGTTAAATCATCCGGATTCCGGAGAAATTATAATAGACGGTCGGGTAATAAATGCCCTTCCCGCATCAAAGCGGGGCATAGGCTTCGTATTCCAAAATTACGCCCTTTTCCGCTATATGACGGTGGAGCAGAATATAGGATTCGGCCTTGAAGTACAGAAAAAGAGCAAGGAAGAGATTAAAAAAAGCGTAAAAGAGCTCCTTTCCATAGTTTCTTTGGAAGGGCTTGAAAAAAGATATCCTCATCAGCTTTCCGGCGGCCAGCGCCAGCGTGTGGCCTTTGCCCGTGCCATTGCAAACAACCCCGATGTTCTGCTTCTTGACGAGCCTTTTGCGGCTATTGATGCAAAGGTTCGACGCGAGCTTCGAAGCTGGCTTCGTGATATAGTAAAACAGGTGGGGATTACCTCTATATTTGTGACTCACGACCAGGAAGAAGCCATGGAGGTTGCGGACCGCATCGTAATCATAAACGAAGGCAAAATTGAGCAGGTGGGAACTCCTGAAGAAATAAAGGAGCATCCCGCAACGGATTTTGTGAAAGACTTTATATATTTGACGTGATGTTTCTGTTCGCAGCATGATTTGATTTTATGCTGATTTTATTTTGATGAAATTCATATCCAAGATTGACATTTCTTTTCTTTTAAAGTATATTCTTTATTGAATTTGATGAGGAGCGAATCAGCTCCCGTGGCATATTTCTGCCACAGCTATTCCTGATTGGATGGATTAGCAGAAATTACCCATTAATAATTAAAATTGCGATTTCAAGCGTATGCTTTCTGGCGGAGCGTACACTTGGAAAAGAGAAAATTGTGATTTCGAGTGTCGGGAAAGCCGGGAGGAGACACTTGAAAACGGGAAAACTTGTATTCCAAGTGTCAGGAAAGCCGGGAGGAGACACTTGAAAACGGGAAAGACGCAATTCCAAGTGTCAGGAAAGCCGGGAGGAGACACTTGAAAACGGGAAAACTTGAATTTCGAGTGTCGGGAGAGTCGTGGATATCAAAATGGTTATTAATGTTTGCGGGAAAAATTATCAGAACGGAGGGTACAAATGGAAGATTTGAGAAAGCAGTTAGAAAGACAGATAAATATACTGGATGTGCTTATTAAAAATGAAAAGCAGCGTCTGGCATCGTGTAAGGATGTGGAAATACGCCACATTGCGATTTCAAAGAGAAAGAATGGTTATCAGTATTATTTTTTGGATGAGAATAAAAAAATGTCCTATGTAAAAAAGGAGGATTTGGATAAGGTGCGAAAAATCCTGCAAAAGGAGTATGACGAGGAGGCTTTGGAAAATCTCGTTGAACTAAAGACGCAGGCAGAGAAATTTATAAAGAACTATGATGCAAATAGCATCGAGAATGTATACAAAAGACGCAGTGAAGCCAGGAAAAAGCTGATAGTGCCGGCAATAATCCCTGAAGAAAATTATATAGCAAACTGGTTGACAAAGCACGAGGGAGACAGGAACATCTTCTACGGAGATGGGAAGTATCCGACGGAGAAGGGTGATATGGTGCGGTCAAAGTCCGAGAAGATTCTTGCGGATATGTTTTATAAATACGGCATTCCGTATAGCTATGAGCCGGTGCTTACCTTAAAGGACGGAACACATGCATACCCGGATTTCGTGTTACTTAATGTGCGAAAAAGGAAAACCATATATTGGGAGCACTTCGGGATGCTGAACGATGATGGCTATGCAAAGAAAAACTGGAAGAAAATCAGCGACTATGAGGATATCGGTCTTTATCCCGGCGATAATTTCCTTTTTACCCTGGAGGATGAAAAGAAGGCGCTTAACATAGAGCGCGCCCGCAAGATGATAGAGAGGTATTTGCTTTAAGATTGACAGCTGTTAAGGGACTTGAAAACAGGCTCGAGACTCTTGCTTTTGCGAGTGGCAGCATTTGTAATGGGAGTGAAAATTTGAGAGATAATAAAGATAAAAGAGTCGGGAATTTTACCGACAGGGAATCTGGTACATACGCAGGTCTTATGCTTTCGTTGCATGATTATCGTGACAGGCTGGAGGTACACACAGGATTTAAGCTGAATCGCAAGCCTCAGGAGTTGGACTGCCTGATGATAGACCGACTTGATGATGGCGAAGATATGGATAATGATATAGCCAGATTCTTTTGAAAGCATAATATCATAGAGCTGAAGAATCCGGCAGAGACGCTTAATATAGGCGTCGTCTGGAAGGATGTAAGCTATGCGGCACAATATATCAGCCAAAATCTGGAATCTAATGAGAGCGCAGATGATGTGACGGTGTCTATTATTAGTGCATCCCGCCTGCGCAAGGTATTCCGTCAGATGACGGATAGGGGATATCGGGTAGCAAATGATTATCCGGGAATATACTGCATTTATGGTATGGTGGATGTGTGGATGCAGATAGTGGTGACGTCAGAGCTTAAGGGCGATAATCTGCGGCTGTGATTACACGCCATAGTGCCTCGCCTAAGTCTATTCGCAGCGGGAATCAATAGCGAAATCAATATCGGGAATCAAAATAATTCCCTGTTGCGGAGCATGGAAAATTATGGTAGAGTCTAACCTGTGAAGAAAATGTGAATTTAAGAAAAAATCACGGAAAGGGCTTGACATGGCACAAGGCGGCAAATACAATACCTCGTACCTCGGGGTAGACTGCGC
>CAJOQM010000131.1 GCA_905236845.1 uncultured Lachnospiraceae bacterium
ATTGATGATGAGACTTTTATGATGACATATGGTGACGGAGTATGCGATGTGGATTTGAGGCAGCTTCTTAAGTTTCACAGAGAACATGGCAGGGTGGCGACCATTACGGCGGTCACTATTAAGCAGCAAAAAGGCGTTTTGGATATAGGAGATGACAGTTCGGTGCGGTCGTTCCGTGAAAAGAGCGCGACCGACGGCACCCCCCATAAATGCCGGATATATGGTGCTGGAATCCGGGATATTCGATTATATTAAAAAGGGAGACGAGACTGTCTTTGAAAGAGATGTGCTGGAACCTCTGTCGGACGAAGGACAGCTCATGAGCTATCAGCATAGAGGATTTTGGCAGTGTATGGATACATTGGCGCAGAAGAAAGCGCTGGAGAGATTGTGGGCGCATGGTGATGCGCCCTGACCGATGCAATGCTCGATTTTTGGCTTACCACCGGACGATTCTCGGATGAATTTGAAAAGAATTTTGCCGAATGGATAGGCGTTAAGTATGCGCATTTGGTTAATTCCGGCTCATCTGCTAATCTCATCGCCTTTACAGTCCTTACAGCGCCCGAATTGGGTGAGCGAAGGATCAAAAAGGGCGATGAAGTCATAACAGTAGCCTGTGGATTCCCGACTACGGTGACACCTATCATACAGTATGGGGCAGTACCGGTGTTTTTGGACTGTACAGTGCCTCAATATAATATTGATGTATCACAGCTTGAGAAAGCATATTCAAAAAAACAAAAGCCGTCATGATAGCTCATACACTGGGCAATCCCTTTGATATAGCAGCGGTAAAGGCTTTTTGCGACAGGCATGACCTGTGGCTTATCGAGGATAATTGCGATGCTCTGGGTTCGAAATATACCATTGATGGGGAGACCCGATATACCGGAACATGGGGAGATATCGGAGCCAGCTCATTTTATCCGCCGCACCATATGACCATGGGAGAGGGAGGATGTGTATATACGGATGATCCCCTGCTGCATAGGCTGATACTTTCATATCGTGACTGGGGCAGGGATTGCGTATGTCCTTCCGGTCATGATAATGTCTGTGGGCATAGGTTTGATGGCCAATACGGTGAATTGCCGAAGGGATATGATCATAAATATACCTACAGTCATTTCGGATATAATCTAAAGGTTACTGATATGCAGGCGGCAGTAGGTGTGGAGCAGCTTAAGAAATTTCCGGACTTTATTGCCCGCAGAAAGCATAATTGGGAGCGCCTGAAAAAAGCGTTAGAGCCGCACAAGGATAAGCTCATACTCCCGGAACCTGCTGCCAACAGCGATCCTTCCTGGTTTGGATTTCTTATATCAGTACGTCCGGAATCCGGCATCAGACGAAATGACCTGACGAAATACATAGAGGATCACAATATACAGACGAGGCTTCTTTTCAGCGGAAATATAGTAAAGCATCCCTGCTTCGATGAAATCCGCGGGACGAATGCGTACCGCATAGCCGGCAGTCTGGAAAATACGGAATTCATTATGAACAACACCTTCTGGGTAGGTGTTTACCCCGGTATGACAGACGAAATGATTGATTATATGGGCGAGGTTATTGGGGAAGGAATAAAAAAGTTCTTGACATTTTGATAAATGAGCTTTAGAATATATTTGTTCGGCAAAAACGAAGTAATAAGCCTCGGAGGGCGGATGCTATGGTTATTATGGACGTGAAAATCGATAATTTCTATGGATTTAGAGACTTTCATGTTAATTTTTCTTATCCGAAGAAGATAGTTGGTTCGAATATTTCTGAAGAAAATTTAAAAGGATTCCCTAATTTCAGATATAAGAAAATAAATATCATTATGGGAGCCAATGCGACCGGAAAAACTACGTTCGGACATATGTTGAGGGATATTTTTAACTTTATTGATAAGAAAAATTATAATTTTATTTTTGATAGTATTAATGATGTGAGCAGAGAGGCTTCTTTCTCAATCGATATGATATGCGGTGGGGAAATGCTGTATAGAGTTACTTGCAAAATATTGCCGCTCGAAAAGGAATTTTATGATGAAAAAAATCTGATTGTCCAAGTTGATTCCACTAAGATAGCAACAAAGGACAGTTATGAGACTTGTGTGAAGAAAATTGTTAAAAATAAGGAGATTCACAGTAAAAACTATATAGAGGAGTTGGAAAAAGTCGAAAACTTATATTGGTTGTTTGAGCATCCGTTGGAGGTGAATCGACCATTGAGATTGCCAAAAGGCGATGAGTTGTTTATAAAAGTGCTTAGGAATATATTAATGTCTTTGGATCCGGCGATTAAATCTGTAGATCGTTTGCATGATGTGGATGATGCGTATGTAATTAGACTTGATAAAAAAACTATAATTATACAAGATGGAGAAGTATTTGCCACTAATTTGCTTTCAAGCGGGACTAAAGCCGGAGTAGAAGTTTCGAAAGTGCTGTCAGCGTTGATACAGGGGAGCAATTCTTTTTATTATTGTGACGAAAAATTCTCTTATATACACAGTGATATTGAAAAAGCTGTTTTAGGTGTGATGATAGAAATGATAAAGCCGAATGAACAACTTTTTTTTACAACTCATAATACTGACATTTTGGAAATGGATTTGCCGAAGCACTCATTTGTATTTATGAAAAAAGAGAGATATGGAGATGAGAACAGCATTCATTGCTTGAGTGCCGGAGATTTTTTGAAGAGAAATACTGATTCTCTTCGTAAGGCGGTTGAGAATGATTTGTTTTCTGTAGCACCTTCGACGGACAAGATTTTTGAAATTGAATCTTTTGTTTATAGGAGCTAGTTATGTCGAATAAATATGTACAGTATTATGTGGAAGGCAGCGATGAAGAAAAATTTGTTCAGATATTAAAGACAAGTTTTAAATGCATACTTCCGGGAAAAGTACAGGTCTTTAATGCGGCAACCCAAAGGTTTACTAGGGCTCAACTACTGTCACTTAAACCCAAGACCACGGCTGTATTGCTATTTGACACCGATTTTATTAACAGAATAATTCTTGATGACAACATAACCAAACTTAGTAAATGCCGAAGTGTGGATGAAATTCTTGTGGTGTTACAGGTGAAAAATTTAGAGGATGAGTTACTGAGGTGCTGTGAGATTAACAGAATAGAAGATATTCTGAACAGTAAGAGTAAAGGGGATTTTAAAAGGGATTTTTTGAAAGCGAATAACGTGGATCAAAAGCTCAGGCAGGTTAAATTTAATATCAATAAGCTCTGGATAATGGAAGATACGGATACATGCGCAGGCATTCGGAACGAGGGGAGAAGGATAAAGGTGTGAGTAATTGAAAAATTTAATAAGATGGCGGACATAAAGAATGAGGCAAAACGAAACGGCGAGTAGGTTAGAATCTCTCTATACTCTTTCAATCATTTCATCTCCTGCATCGAAGAAATCGCGTATAAGCGCGGCTTTATCGATAAGGAGCAGCTTGTAAAGCTTGCACAGCCGCTGCTTAAGACTGCATACGGCAAGTACCTGATGGAGATAGCAGAAGGTTTGTAGAATCGTGAAAAAAGCAGTTAGTGTGTGTGTTACAATTTTATATTATGTGGTGATTTTTTTGCTGACCTTGATTCCGCTGGCTGTCCGCTGGGCGCTGGGCATCTGGGTTGGTGTGACCTTCGACGAGATCGTCTATCATCTGACGGCGCCGATCGAGGGCACGAGCTCAGAAATCATGAACGGATTTTATCTGACTTGCCTTATCCCGGCAATCGCGGTGACAGCAATTGTGTTGGTTGTAAATGCGATCCTTCGTAGAAGGGATGCGGCAAAAAAGATACGCAGATTCGTTCGTTATGGTGCATTGGCGGTACTTGTCCTCGTGACGGGTATCGCCGTTTATCGGTTTTCGAGTACTTATAAGATGGCAG
>CAJOQM010000132.1 GCA_905236845.1 uncultured Lachnospiraceae bacterium
CGAGTTTTTATTGATGACTTTGACGATTGGAACGGGGTCGCTGCCAGTCGTATCGACCGCTATGCCGACTCCATACTCCTGGAAATAGCGTATCAGACCGATCCGGACAATCCTGTCCGCTGCGCCATGGAGGGCTCATATTACACCAGATAGGCTTTTAATGAAAACGAAAATCTCCAATACGCCGTATACAACAGCCTTAGCGCAAACCAACAGTATCTGCGCTACTGGCATGGTTCGCTGCTACTCATAATGCCCATGCAAGGAATATATATCGTAATGGGATTCGTCATTGCCGGGCTCATCGCTTGGCTTTTGGCACTTCTCATTAGAAGGCGGGCGTATCTGCCGGCTGCGGGGCTATCCATCGGGCTAATTATGTGTGCGGCGTGGTTTGTGCCGTTTTCGCTGGAATATTGCTGGATGTTTATTGTAGGGCTGGGAGCGGCGGAGAAATACGAAATATCTACCTCGTCGCAAATTACTACACCCAAAGCTCTATCACCTACACCCTAAACGGCGGCACCAACGCTTCCTCCAACCCCACCTCTAACTACGAAGGCAAGGAGGAAGTCACTATCAGTGCTCCCTCGGCAGCTCCTACAGGCTATACCTTCGCAGGCTGGACAGGTTCTAACGGCGACACGCCCCATACCTCCGTAACTATCTCCGCCAACGACACAGACTCAAAGAGCTATACCGCCAATTGGACGGCAAACACCTATTATGTAGCCTTTGACGGCAACGGCGCCACCTCCGGCTCTATGGCCAATCAGACCTTTACCTATGATACGGCACTGACTCTTACGTCTAACAGCTACACCCGCAGCAATTATGTCTTTAACGGCTGGAACACGGCAAAAGACGGCTCCGGCACAGCTTATACCGACGGTCAGTCCGTTTTAAACCTGACTTCTACGGCTAATGCGACCGTGACTCTTTACGCCCAGTGGAAATCCGTGGAAGATGCCGCCTCGGCGCTTGCGTCAAGCAGCTCCGGAGAGGGCGATGTATCGGGATCTTCATTCTGCGACCTTTTGGCCCGCTCCACAAAGCAGACGAAGACCTCTATCACACTCAAATGGAAAAAGATAAAAGAAGCCGACGGCTATATCATCTATGGTAATAAATGCGGCAAGACCTTTATACTTAAGGCAAAAGAAGTAAATAAAAGCAAAAACATCGCCGTTCACCGCAAAATCTGCTATGAGTCAACCGATACCTCTGTTGCGACAGTCAATAAAAACGGCAAAATAAAGGCTGTAGCCAAGGGCAGCTGCTATGTTTATGTATTTGCCCAGAACGGCATCTATACCAAATTAAAAGTTACTGTAAAATAACAAGCTGCTCCTTTTCATAAAAAGGGGGTCGGGCATAACGCTCCGGCTCCCTTTTTGTATTTCCCCGTGTTTTGTGCTAAAATCAGCCCCATGGATACAGAAATTATAAAAATTAATAAAATCGGTGATGCCGCCGACTCATCCGGAGAGAGTCTGGCGAAAGACGCAATATCCATGGCGGCAGACCTTATCCGTAGAGGAGAGCTTGTGGCCTTCCCCACAGAGACGGTGTATGGCCTCGGAGCCGATGCCACAAATCCCGAGGCATCACAAAAAATCTACGCCGCAAAGGGGCGTCCCTCGGATAACCCTCTTATCGTGCATATCTGCGATATAAAGCAGCTATACGATGTAGCCCGGGAGGTGCCGGATGCGGCCTTAAAGCTGGCGGAGAAATTCTGGCCCGGTCCCCTTACCATAATATTACCCAAATCAGATCTGATACCGAAGGAAACCACCGGAGGTCTCGATACCGTAGCTATACGCATGCCGGATAACGAAATCGCTCTTTCCCTTATTAAAGAAAGCGGCTGCCCCATTGCAGCCCCCAGCGCCAACAGATCAGGCCGCCCCAGTCCCACAGAGGCTGCCCACGTATATGAAGACCTCAAAGGACGCATACCCCTTATATTAGACGGAGGAGCTGTCATAATAGGCCTTGAATCCACCATAGCAGACCTAAGCACAGATACTCCCGCCATATTACGCCCGGGATTTTTCGATGAAAATGACCTGGCTGCGGCAGGCGTTCGCATCGACATCCGGCCGGCATCTAAAATATCCGAAAATGACGACACCGCCCCCAAAGCGCCCGGCATGAAATACCGGCATTATGCGCCGAAGGCCCGGCTTATCGCTATCCGGGGCAAGGCGGATGATGTGATATCTATGATGCTTGATCTTGCGGAAAATAACGCAAGTGCAAATCCGGCGGATGCTCAGGCACATATCGGTTTTTTATGCACAGACGAATCCAAATCGGCTTTCCGGAATTTTTCGGCAAACCACCCGGATACCCCCTGCACCATCATAAGCCTTGGCTCATCAACCGACGCAAAGTCTATTGCCTCCGGGCTTTTTGCGGCCTTCCGCTCCTTTGATGAGGCAGGAACGGACGTTATCTACTCTGAATACTTTGACGAAAGCGAGCTTTCCGCCGCCATAACCAACAGATTAAAAAAGGCTGCCGGCGGCAGAATTATTGACTTAAACGACAGTATGTGAGAAAATATAATTTATGAGTAATGCACCCATAAACAAAATAATTTTTATTACAAATTCCGATACGGATAAGGGTCCTATGGCTGCGGCAGCTTTGTCCATGTGTGCCCTGACAAAGACTTACGAAATAGAAAGCCGGGGGCTGACCGTGCTTTTCCCGGAACCTATGAATGAAAAAGCCGAAGCTGTCCTTATAAGTAACGGATTTGCCAAAAATGATTTTCATTCTGCTGCATTGAGCGATGAGGATTTTTCCGATGATACTCTGATGATTACATTATCCCGGGAAAATTTCGAGCAAATGCTGGAAAAGTACCCCGACAAAAGCTCATCCATACAGCTTTTGGAGGAACTTACCGGTACACCTGTGGAATACGAAAATCTCCACGGCAGAGAGCTAAACGAGTACGGCCGGTGTTTTGAAGATATGATGAAAGATATGAGCCTTCTGGCCGCATATCTTAATGAAAGGCACAAAGAACAATGAGTGATGTAAAAAGAAACGATTACATCTCCTGGGATGAGTATTTCATGGCGGCAGCCCACCTTGCGGGAATGCGCTCAAAAGACCCCAATTCCCAGGTAGGAGCCTGCATTGTCAGCGAGGACCACAAAATCCTTTCCATAGGATACAACGGATTTCCCCGGGGCTGCTCCGACGATACTTTTCCCTGGGCCCGGGAAGGAGACGACCTGGACAAGAAATATTTCTATGTCGTTCACAGCGAGATGAACGCTATTTTGAATTATTCGGGCCCAAGCCTTAAGGATTCAACACTTTATGTGACTTTGTTTCCCTGCAACGAATGTGCCAAGGCAATTATCCAAAGCGGTATCAGAACCATCGTTTATGACAGCGACAAATACCATAACGAGCCGGCGACCATAGCCTCAAGGATGATGCTCGATGCGGCGGGCGTCAGATATTACCATTACAAATCGACCGGCAGACATATAGAAATCGACGTTTGATATGAAACCACTTTTACAGCTCTACGGGATTTTTTTTAAGATAGGAAGCTTTATGTTTGGGGGCGGATATGCCATGCTGCCTCTGCTTCGCAAGGAAATCTCCGAAAAGCATGATTTTGCAACAGAAGAGGAAATCCTGGAATACTACGCCGTGGGTCAATGTACCCCGGGTGTTATCGCTGTTAATACAGCGACATTCATAGGATACAAACAAAAGGGAATACCCGGCGCAATCTTTGCTACACTGGGGCTTATATCCCCTTCGATAATAATAATAGAAATCATCGCCCATTTCCTTAAGATGTTTATTGACAACCCCTGGGTTGAGCATGCATTTGCGGGAATACGGATAGTAGTGGTTGCCCTTATCGTACAGGCGGTTATAAACTTCTTTAAAGGGAACATCAAAGGCATCTTTGGTGCGGTTATTTTCTGCGCCGCATTTTTACTTGGCGCATTTAGTGACATACCTTCCTTTATCGTAGTTTTAGGCGCCATTATTCTGGGTATTTTATACGGCTCATACCGGGGATATAAGGAGAAGACCTCATGAACAGCTTCCTTATACTCATGGCCGAATTTTTTAAGACCGGACTGTTTGCCATAGGCGGAGGACTTGCGACTCTTCCGTTCCTTTATGAAATGTCCGAGGAATACGGGTGGTTTACCTCCGGAGAATTAACGAATATGCTGGCTGTCTCCGAGAGCACACCCGGCGCAATAGGCATAAATATGTCTACCTACGCCGGAGTAAACGCCGCCGGCATTTTAGGCGGGATACTTTCCACATTGGCACTGGTTTCGCCTTCCATTATAATAATAGTAATTATCGCCCATTTCCTGGAAAAATTCCGTGATTCCAAGCCGGTACAAAACGCCATGGAGGGGGTGAAACCAGCCGCCATCGGACTTATTGCTGCGGCGGGCTGGCAGATATTTATTATAGTCTTCGGCACGGATGATTTCCTTGGCGGCACATCTGTCCTTGATTGGTTTACCTGGAGAGAGCTTGCCATATTTGCCGTAATTTTGTTTTTGATATTAAAATTTGACAAGCATCCAATAGTTTACATAATATCCGGAGCGGCTCTGGGCATAATATTTAAAATTTAGATCCTACATTTAGTATAACGGAGTAAATATGATTCAACAAGAAAAAATAGAAAAGGCATTAAAGGATATTCATCTGCTCTTTGCGGCGTCGGAATCTGTCCCCGATGACGACAACCTCATTATCGTAGACAAGAAATCCCTATATTCGGCTCTTGAAACCATCAACCGCTGCATGTACGAAATGATGGACAGCTATGAGATAACGTCCGAGAGCCGGAACCGGCAAGAACGCAAGACTGCGGAGAAATGCGAAAAAATGATTTCTGACAGCACCCGTGTGGCTGAAGAGATTTATGCCGCATCGGTAATGTATACGGACGACGCAATGAAGCGGCTTTATGATGAGATGCGAAAGACCCAGATGGAGGTCGTTCGGATGACGGAGAAGCTGGCAGACAACATTGACTCCCGTTTAAAGACGGTAGTCGAAAACCGGGAGCAGCTCCGCGAAGAACTTTCTTCTACGGAACAATCCGAAAAATATCTGCGCATATTGAAAGCAGAGGCCCGGGCAGAAGACGCCGGAGAAGAGCTTCCCGAGCCGGAAGAAGGCAGAGCCCCCATATACCGCCCCTTCCTTTCGGAGGATCGCCCTTGGCAGGATACACCTATAAAGATAGCAGCCCCGGCTCCTCATATAAAAGTAGACCCTGCATATGCGCAAGATGATGATCCGGACATATCCGACATAGATGAAGGCACATCGGCTCCGGCTTCGCCCAATGTCGTAGTAAATTATGATTCTGCATATTTCAAGATGAAACAGGCACAGGCAAAAGCCGAAGCCATAGAAAACGGCGAAGATCCGGATGAACTCGATGATTTCGTAGAGGGCGTCATAGAAAAAGACGATAATAAGGCGGACGCCATGGGCAACGCATGAGCAAGAAAAAACGCAAAAAGAAAAAACACACCGGTCTTAAGATATTCCTGGGATTTCAGATATTTTTGATATTGCTGGTTTTAGCCGGTATCGCCTATTATTATGTCGGCGGCTATGCAAAAACCATAGCACAGCTCCACCAGGATGCTCTCGACTGCGTCTACGGAGCATCTTCTGATATATTTGAAGACAACCAGACCTCCGTTATATACGATGCCTCCGGCGATGTTCTTTCTACTTTGGTAGGTACCGAGGACAAATACTATCTCTCCTATGAGGAAATTCCGTCTTATGTATACAGCGCCTTTATCAGCGTTGAGGACAGAAAATTTTACAAACACCCAGGCGTAGACTTCCAGGCCATTATCCGGGCCGCTTATGCAGCTCTTCGAAACGGCGAAGTCACCCAGGGCGCCAGCACGATTACCCAGCAGCTTGCCAAAATGACCTTCCTCTCATCAGAAAAAACCTGGGAGCGAAAGGTAGAGGAGATTTTTATTGCCCTTGAGCTTGAGCGGATATATTCCAAAAATAAGATTTTGGAATTCTATGTAAATAACTGCTATTTTGCAAACGGCAATTACGGCATCGAGGCTGCAGCGAGAGGATATTTTGATAAGAGCGTATCTGAGCTGTCTATTTCGGAGATAGCTTTTTTGTGCGCCATACCAAACAGCCCCTCATATTACGACCCTCTTACAAACTTTGATAACACCATAACCCGCAGAAACAAAATACTTGCGGCAATGCTTGATCAAAAATACATATCCAGCACGGATTATGCCGTCGCCATAAGCACGGACATAGTGCTTAATATACCTGAGACAAAACACCATGATTACCAGGAGACATATTCCTGGTATTGTGCGGTGCGGGCTCTTATGGCAAACGACGGCTTCGAATTCAGAAATGTATTTGAGAATGAAGGAGACGAAGCAGCTTATAACGAGGAATACAGTGCGCTTTATGACGAATACCAGCAAAAGCTGTACACAGAGGGATATCGCATATATACATCCCTGGACACCAAAGCCCAGAAGGCTTTGCAAAAATCCGTTAAAAGCGCCCTGAAAAGCTATACCGAAACCACCGAAGACGGAATATATACCCTTCAGGCTTCTGCTGTCTGCATTGATAATACGACAGGCAAGGTCATATCTATCGTCGGCGGACGTAACCCTGACAGCGCAGGCTATTCCCTGAACAGGGCCTATCAGAGTTTCCGCCAGCCCGGAAGTACCATAAAGCCTTTGATTGTCTATACTCCGGCTCTTGAAACCGGATATACCCCCGATACCATGGTAAATGATATCGAAGTCGAAGACGGTCCTTCAAATTCCGACGGAAGATATCTGGGCTCCATAACCTTGAGGGACGCCGTGGCATATTCGAGAAACACCGTTGCCTGGCAGATATTTGACGAGCTCACCCCGGAGGTGGGGCTTCAATATATACTGAATATGGGATTTTCCCATATAGAAGACGATGATTACAGGCTTACATCCTCTATAGGCGGGCTGACCACAGGTGTTTCAAGCCTGGAAATGGCAGGAGGATATGCCGCCATAGCAAACGACGGCCGCTTCCGCGAGCCTACCTGCATCCTTAAAATATGCGACTCCTCGGGAGAAGTCATAGTAGAGCCGGATCAAAGCGAAGAACAGATATATAAAGCAAATGCCGCCCGCATGATGACAAGCATGCTTCAAAGCGTTATGGAATACGGCACAGGAAAAAGCATAACCCTTTCCGGCTATGACTGCGCCGGCAAGACAGGTACATCAAACGACAACAAAGACGGCTGGTTTGTGGGTTATACCTATTATTATACAACTGCCGTATGGGTAGGCTACGACACGCCAAAGTCCCTGGCGGCTCTCCAGGGAGCCTCCTATCCCGGCGAGATATGGAACAGCTTTATGACAAAGATCCACGACGGGCTTACGAACATACCTTTTAAGGACTATATTTCCTATGACTCCGGGGAAGAGGACACGGACAGCCAAAATACCAAAGAAAATACCGAAGATGAGACCGGTGACAACTCAAACGATAATAACGCCGCTTCGGAAAGTTCCGATGCGACAGAACAATAATATTTTCAGCCAAAACAAAGGAGACAGAAAATGATAGAATTAACACAAAACGGGGTATTTCTCGTAAACGGAACAGAGCTTTTCGAGGCGGATGAGACAGGCTCCCGCGACGCAGCAGAAGCTGCGGGGGTAAGTGCAATCGACCCTGCAGACGCATCAAAATCCACCATGGCTTACAATATATTAACAAGCCACAATACATCCGGCGATGATGAAAAGCTCCGTATCAAATTTGATATGCTTACTTCTCATGACATAACTTTCGTAGGCATCATACAGACTGCCCGTGCGAGCGGACTGGAAAAATTCCCTATCCCTTATGTCCTTACAAACTGTCACAATTCCCTTTGCGCAGTAGGAGGAACCATAAACGAAGACGACCATGTCTTCGGTCTTTCATGCGCCAAGAGATACGGCGGAGTCTACGTACCTCCTCATCAGGCGGTAATACACCAGTTCGCAAGAGAGCGCCTTGCTGCCTGCGGACGTATGATATTAGGCTCGGACTCCCATACCAGATACGGCGCTCTTGGCACCATGGCGATGGGCGAAGGAGGTCCCGAGCTGGTTAAGCAGCTCCTTTCAAAGACATACGATATTAACCGTCCCGACGTCATCTGCATTTACCTTACCGGCGAGCCCGCTCCCGGCGTAGGTCCCCAGGATGTGGCTCTTGCTATTATCGCAGCGGTTTTCGACAAGGGTTATGTAAACAACAAGGTTATGGAGTTTACAGGACCCGGTGTATCTTCCTTAAGTGCGGATTTCCGTATCGGCGTAGACGTAATGACTACCGAGACCACATGTCTTTCCTCTATCTGGAGAACTGACGACAAGATTGCCGAATTCTACGACATCCACGGCAGAAGCGAAGACTACAAAGAGCTCAACCCCGGACCTGTCGCATATTACGACGGAGCAGTAAAGGTAGACCTTTCAACCATCCGCCCCATGATAGCCATGCCCTTCCATCCCAGCAACGCTTACGAGATAGAGGAAGTAGTCAATAATCCCGGCGACATCCTTAAAGAATGCGAAGAGCGCGCAAAAGTTTCCCTGGGCGAAGATGTGGATTATAATCTGACTAACAAACTCCGGGACGGCAAAATCCACGTAGATCAGGGAATCATCGCAGGCTGCGCCGGCGGCGGATTTGAAAACATCTGCGCAGCGGCAGACATTCTCGAAGGACAGAGCACCGGCAGCGACGCCTTTACCTTAAGCGTATATCCTGCCAGCATGCCGGTCTATATGGAACTGATAAAGAACGGAGCCGCAGCAAAGCTTATGGCTACAGGCGCCGTGCTCAAGACAGCATTCTGCGGACCTTGCTTTGGTGCCGGCGACACACCCGCAAACGGTGATCTTTCCATACGCCACTCAACCAGGAACTTCCCGAACAGAGAGGGTTCCAAGCTCCAGAACGGACAGATAGCATCCGTCGCCCTTATGGACGCCCGTTCTATAGCCGCTACCGCAGCAAAGGGCGGCGTGCTTACCCCGGCGACGGAGGTTAACATAAAATATACTAACCCCAAATATTTCTTTGACTCAACCATCTACGAAAACAGAGTCTTTGACAGCCACGGAAAAGCAGATGAGAGTGCGGAAGTCCGTTTCGGCCCCAATATAAAGGACTGGCCCTCCATGCCGGCCCTTACGGACAATCTTCTCCTTAAGGTAGTAAGCGTAATTACAGACCCCGTCACCACGACAGATGAGCTTATACCTTCAGGCGAGACTTCAAGCTACAGGTCAAATCCCCTGGGTCTTGCGGAATTTGCCCTCTCCAGGAAAGACCCGGCTTATGTCGGCAAAGCAAAGGCAGTCCACGCCGTAGAGCAACTCCGTGAGGAAGGCTTAAACCCCGCCGATGTATCGGGCAAATCCCACGACGACGGCAACGGAAACAAAATTTCCGTCACCTTCGAATTCTTTGACAAATGGAATACCCTGGTGCGGGAATTCCCACAGATTACCGGAGAGAACACCGGTATAGGATCTGTTATATATGCCGTAAAACCCGGCGACGGCTCCGCCAGGGAGCAGGCCGCATCCTGCCAGAAAGTCCTGGGAGGCTGGGCAAACATAGCAAACGAATATGCTACAAAGCGCTATCGCTCAAACCTTATAAACTGGGGAATGCTTCCCTTCATCATAGATAAAGGAGACCTTCCCTTTACCATCGACGACTATATCTATATCCCCGGTATCGCTGACGCAATCCGGGAGGAAAAAAGCAAAATCAAGGTCTATTGCCTGCACGGAAGCACCATGACTTCCTTTAATCTCCGCCTGGGTGCCCTTACGGACGACGAAAGACAGATCATCCTCAAGGGCTGCCTTATCAATTATTATCGGGGATAAACCTACAATTTGTGGAATCGGGTTAAAAAATCTTAATTTACCACTAGGAATTGTGTCTGATATTTGCTATAATATAATGTAATTAAGGAAAGACCGATGTGATCGGCTGAATTAAAATCGGTTTGCCCTAACTTAAAAAGAAAGCTTAGCGTGGTTTACACTGCTTGGCTTTCTTGCGTGTTAATAGTATGCGATTTTCAAAGAGGACGCATTTTGGATAAAGTAGAATACAAAGAGAAAATGCAGGAAATACGGCGCCTGTCCGATGCCGGCGACTATGAGGGCGCTGCAAAGATTATTTTCGGCATTAACTGGAAAAAAGTAAAAAGCGCATCTACTCTCATGCACGTAGGCATTATCATGGGAAAAGCCGGCAATTTCTATGAGGCAAAAGAGCTGCTTTTGTCCGCATATGACCGTGCGCCCATCGGCAGGGAGAGTGTATACTGGCTCACGGAATTTGCCATTCGCCAGAAGAATTTTGATGAAGCGCAGGAATATTTCGAGGAATACAAACAGATATCCCCCGACGATGTTTCACGCTATATTTTGGAATACAAGCTCAAAAAAGCCCGGGGCACCGATATTGACCTGCTCATAGATATTCTCGAAACAATCCGCAAAAAAGATTTCACAGAGGAATGGGCATATCAGCTGGCATACCTGTACCACAGGACCGGACGGGTCAACGACAGCATTGCCCTCTGCGATGAAATCATACTGTATTTCGGCGACGGACCCTACGTAGAGCGTGCCATGGAGCTAAAGATGCTCTATCAACCTCTTACAAACGAGCAGGCAAAGCGTTATGAGGAAATCATGCAGGCAAAGGACGGCATGACTCTCGTTCGTCAGGGAGAAGAAAACGGCTATGCCGAGATTCTCCATCAGGATGTATCTATTCCCACCATAGAAGAAAACACGGCTATGTTTAATACCGTGGATCTCCAGGAGGAGATAGCCCGGAACATCCAGCAGATAAAGAACGCAACGGAAAAAGAAACCGTAGACCATACCATGCAGAATATCCGCCGGATTGTGGAGGAGAGCCGCGTGCCCATAACCCCTACTCCCGAAGAGGAAAAGATGCTTTTAGACAGCGTAAGTGCCGAGTCCGAAAAGGAAATCGACGCATCTTTGAATCTGAATTTTCAGGAAATGCTGGCTCAGGAACCCGACGGGCAGATGATGATTCCCGGGGCGGACAGTGAGTTCGTTGAGCGCCAGATAACGGGACAGCTGACCATAGACGATGTCCTTACGGAATGGAATAAAGTCAAGGACGCAGCCGAGGCCGCCATGGAGGATGCAAGGCTCCGCAAGCTGGAGTCAGCGAAGGCTATTGCGCTTGCCCAGTCCGAAGATATCATGGACAGGATAGCAGAAGTCGGCATAGAGCTTAAGAATGCCGGTGTCAAGGAGGGTCCCTCAAAAGCAGAGCTGGCTGCTCTCAAAGAAAAGGCGGAACAGGATTTCGAAGCCAAAGAAATGGATATGGAAGACTCCGCCGCTGGAGACGTGGATCCTCTTTCCGCAAGTGAAGCCTTTAAGGCTGCGGGCGTACCTCTTGAGCCCGAAACTCCTGACGTAGCAACTCCCGACTCAACAGCGTCTGACACTGCAATACCGGTCTCACCAACGCCTGCTCCAACTCCGGATGTTACAGCTCCCGATGCTGCACCTTTAGATATACAAGACGAAATCAACGACTTTGCCGCCGATCTGGTTAAAGAAGCCCAGACAAAGCGTGTTCCCGATCTTTCCGGGGGAGATGCCGGCGACGAAGAGACCGCAGAAGCTCCCGATGCTTCCGCTGCAGAAAAGCAAACCTCCGATGACCTTCACAATCTGGAGAACTCCATAGAATCCCAGATAAAGGAAGATATGGAGGATATGATTGAACCCTCCGACGCCAAAGATGAATTTGAAGATCTCCCGCCCATAATGAACCTTTCCGATGAGCAGAAAGAGATGCTTGGATTCTTCTCCACTGTAGCAGGGATGGAAAAGCAGGCATGCGGCGTCCTTGAAGGGATACGGGACAGAAGACGCAAAGTTGTATCCACCACAGGCAACATCGTGATAATCGGCGATAAGGGCTGTGGAAAAACTACTCTTGCGGGAAATATTATAAAAATGATACGGGACATGTATCCCCATTCTTCCAATACAGTAGGAAAGGTCGCTGCGGATTCCCTGAACAAAAAAGACATCCGGGATCTTCTGACACAGATTTCGGGGGGATACCTTGTAATAGAACAGGCAGGGCACTTGAAGGACAGAAAGAAAGCAGAGCTTGCCGAAGCCCTTTCAGACGACAAAACCGGCACGCTGGTCATATTGGAAGATACGGACAAGGGAATACGCAAGGCTCTTACGGGCTGTGATGAACTTGCCCGCAAATTTACGGAATCCATACGCATTCCCGTCCTTACAAACGACGAACTTGTAGATTTTGCCAAGTTCTATGCAAAAAACGAAGGCTTCGTCATGGATGAGCTGGCAATCCTTGCCCTCTACAACAGCATCGGAAACATCCGGACCGGCGCAACGGCCATCACGCTTTCCCAGATCGGCGACATCATGAATGATGCCATGGATCATTCCCAAAAAGGCGGTGCCATCCGCTCAATGCTGTCAAAACGCGAGGATTCTGACGGCAGGATCATCCTCAAAGAAAAAGATTTCAGATAGAATCACACAAGAAAGGCGGCTTTCACAGCCGTCTTTTCTATGCTCTCGTTCATAAATTGTTAAAATTCAATACACAAAACCTTCACCTCATTACCATTTTCAATTCACAAATCAGGTTTAATATATACACCATCAGATGGAAACACACACACCAACCGTCTGAAATGCTTTTTTTCATATTTTCATACTCCCCCTTTTAGCCGACCTTCCCCGGGTCGGCTTTTTTAATCCCCCGACCAAAAATCCAGTTCTTCTTCGCTCTCTCCGGCAGCGCAGGAACCATTTCCTAAATCATTGAAAATATACTATCCTCTGTATTTTAAATCAAATTCCACATATGTGTCCTCAAAATCTTTCTTTTTTCTTCGAGGGATGGAAATTCTGCTTCCACCAACGGTAATCGTATTGTAATCATAGTTTTCTATGTGCAGCATATTTACAAGGGTTTCTCTGTTAATACGATAGAATATTATAGGATTCAATATCCTTTCAATTTGATTTAAGGATTCATTTCGCCTAAAATATTTTTCCGAAATATAAAAATTTGTTCCGCCATTATATGCTTTGCAGTAATAGATATCTTTCTGCATTACTTTATGAATTGTACGATTATCAAATATTTCCACCAACTCATGACCTACTATTGCTTCTTTGGCAGACAATAACGCCTCCGTCACTTCATCCCGTAAAAAAGGTTTAGATACAAATCTAAAAGGAGCAACTTTAAAAGATTCTTTCATCAGATCATCTCTGCCTGTAGCCATGATAATCTTGCATAGCGGCTGTCTTTCTTTTATCTTTATGGCCACTTCGAATCCATCCATTCCCGGCATCTCTATATCCAAAAACAAAATATCCGGCGTAATTTCGTCCTTTAAAACAGATTCTCCGCTATAATATACGGCAATCTCATTTTTTTCTGCTTCATTCAGTGATTCGGCTATTATTTCAAACAAGACCCCAATAGTTTTACCAATATTTGTCTTACCCCTTTTGCCCTATAACTTGAAAAACCAATGCCACGGCCATATCATACAAATCATAGCATTTTACCTCCTTTCTCATCTCTATCATTCAAAGCATTTTTCTAATTTATGCTTTTGATTGGATTATAAAAAGTACACATCCCATTTTCAACCATAACTTAACGAATGGTCGCTATAACTTAACGAATGGTAAATTTTCTGTCCTTAAACTGTGGGTATATGATTCATCTTTTAAATCAATTTGAATCAGCATAAATTATGCCTCAATCAAGAAATATGGATGAAATGGCATAGAAATTAACAGGAAAAATATTATACTTTGGGCAAAATTATGCCAATATATACGAAATTCGCAATTGCGGCATAGAAATTTGCGTTTAGAAGACATGCTTCCGCAACCATATTATGCCACTTATGGCTTAATTAGAGATTATGGCATAAAAGTTCCCACTTGAACGGCCTGCTTCAACGGCGACGTTATGCCACCCAAGGCTTTATTTGTGATTGTGGCATAAAAGTTCCCACTTGAACGGCCTGCTTCAGCGGCGACGTTATGCCACCCAAGGCTTTATTTGCGATTGTGGCATAAAATTCCCGCTTAAAGGACTTGCTTCCACAGCGATATTATGCCACATCAGTTAGAAATTGCAGAAGTGGCAGAAAAGAAAAATTTAATCCCCATATATCCCCTTCACATCAGGAGTGTAATTTCCGAGCTCATCATAAATAACAAGCGGTCTTTCCACGACAAGCTGACGACCCTTTGAGCTGCGCCCTTCCGCAAGCACCATAGTGGCAGGATCATCAATATGCGAATGCACCATACGCAGGCGTTTTGGCTCTATGCCGTATTGCCGCATAAGAGATAGTAACTCCGTAAGCCGCCCCGGTCTGTGAACGGCAAAAAAGCTCCCCATAGGCTTTAACAGCCGGGAGCTTTCCCTTATCACATCTTCCAGGGTGCATAATATTTCCGTGCGGGCGCAGGCCTTGCGGGTATTTGGGCTTACAAGCCCCCGTCCTGCCTCCATATACGGCGGATTTACCGTGACCGCATCAAATACAGATTTACCGAGCAGCCTTGAAGCTTCCTTAAGGTCTCCCGTCACCATGGATACTCTCCCGGAAAGTTCGTTCATCTCTATACTGCGATTCGCAAGCTGCACATTTTCCGGGATAATCTCAAGACCGACGATATGCGAAACTTCGGTCTTTGCCGCCATAAGAACAGGGATAACTCCGTTTCCCGAACATAGGTCGCAAAGGCTCCCGGCCCCGGCGGCATCTTCATTTAACACATCCGCAGCAAATCCTGAGAGCAGTACCGCATCCATCCCAAAACAAAAAGCCTTGGGATCCTGGACAAGCTTATATCCTTTGATTTGCAAATCATCTATGCGCAAGCCTTTTGCCGACAAATCCTCTGTCGGCATATCCTCCGTTCCCGACGCAAAGCTTTTTTCATTAAAATTATTCATCATCCGAAAAATCAGAGGAGCTTAAGCGGCCGCCCCGGTTATTATCACGATTTCTGTTTCTGTCTTTGTATTGCTTTTTATAATTTTTATTATTCTTTGAATTACTCTTGTTTTTACTTTTATAACCGGATTTTTTATCCTTATATCCGCCGTAATTATTGTTTTTGCGGTTCTTGTTTTTGTCGTAATTTTTTTTGTCTCGACGGTTATCGTTTTTCTTTTCTTCGTTGCGAAGATCTTCCCTGTTCTTTTCTTCTGCCTCCTTAGCCTCCTGCCTGTCAGCTTCCTCCCGGTCTTTCGTGACCTTTGCAACGGCAGCCGCCAAAGATCCCGCTTCCTTTGGTGAAGCGACAGGCTCCTTGCCTTTCTTAAATTTCTTGTGCCCCGTTACAGTCACTTCATCCGGCTTTAATATGCGCTCCTCGCGCTCTCCGTTTACTTCGATTATAACCTTGACCTGCTGCTTTAAGATATTAAGACCCGTCACATCCCCCGCATATCCATCTTCGGTAACTATCGTATCACCAAGCCTTGGCATGGTAGAATTCAGATATTCATATGTATCTTCTTCGTTTCGAAGGCAGCACATAAGTCTGCCGCAGGCTCCGGAAATCTTTGCGGGGTTTAAGGAAAGCCCCTGGTCCTTAGCCATCTTTATGGTGACGGGAGCAAATTCCGTCAAATGACCTGCGCAGCAAAGCTCCCTGCCGCAGGTGCCAAGACCACCTATTATCTTTGTTTCGTCCCTTACGCCAATCTGTCGAAGCTCTATGCGAGTACGGAAACACGAAGCCAGATCCTTTACCAGCTCACGGAAATCCACCCTGGATTCCGCCGTAAAATAAAATATCATCTTGCTTCCGTCAAAGTTTATATCTGTTCCCGCAAGACGCATATTTAATTCATGCTCGGCTATTTTCTTCTCACATATTCTGAAAGCTTCCTCTTCTTTAAGGAGATTTTCCCTGTAAGTCTCGTCGTCTTCTTTGGTAGCTATCCGGATGATAGAGCGAAGTTTTTCTTCTGCAGGAATTTCTTCCGCAACCTCACCCTGCTCCGGTGCAGCCTCAGTTTTTTCCTTTTCTTCAGGAATATCCCCGGGTGCCAAAGCCACCTCCGCATATTCCATTCCTCTGTCGGTTTCTACGATTACATGGGTTCCCCTGAAAAGCTTCAGATCGCCCGCATCAAAATATTGAACCCTGCCGGCTCTTCTAAACCGTACAGCTGCCTTGTTTATCATGATATATTCTCCTTTATGGTCTCAAGCAAAAGCTCCATGGTAAGCTCATAGCTAACGTTTGCCCGGAGTCTCATGCCCGCTTTCTTTATACCCTCCAAAATCTCTTCTATGCCGGAATAGGAAGAATGATTTGCCTGGCGCATTATATCCATGGTGGCGTCCCGGAAAATCACGGCGTTTGCATCCTGAGTCGCCTTAAACCGCAATACATCACGAAACCACACTGCTACCATATCCAGATATTCCATCTCGGTAATGTTATATTTCTTTGCCTCGTTGATAGCCATAGACATCTCATAGCTGTCGATATCTTCCATTCTTTTCATAAGCTCGATGACAAGGCTTCTTATCTGGGCAAAATCCTCGGAATTAGCCAAAAGCAGCGCCTTACCTATAGCTCCCTGGGCAAAGGCTGCGCATACATCGGCCTTGTCCTCTGGAACACCGTGCTTTTCCATAAGATATTTCTTTATATCTTCATCCGAAACCGGTTTTAATTTAAGGGAGACGCAACGGGATCTTATAGTAGGTAAAAACGCATCCTCCCCTGTTGCAAGGAGAAATATTATCCCGTATTCGGGGGGTTCTTCCAGCGTCTTTAGAAGAGCATTCTGCGCCTGCTCATTCATGGTCTGCGCATCGTTTACTATATAAATCTTATGAGAGCTTGAATAAGGCTTTATAGATATGTCAGAAACAATCTGCTCCCTGATGTCATCTACGCTCACAAGCCCTGTCTTTTTCGGAACCAGCGTAATAACGTCCGGTTGGGAATCCGTATCCATCTGGGTACAGGAATGACACTTCCCGCAAGGCTCGATGCCGCCTGCCTCGCATTGAAGCGCTGCAGCAAAAAGATGCGCCAGGGATTTCTTCCCTGCGCCCTCCGGCCCCGATATGATATATGCATGAGAGGTTCTATCCATCAAAATCGCATTTTTTATGTGGGATATAGCCTCTTCCTGTCCTATTAAATCCTCAAAACCTTTCATCTAACGCTCCTACGTAATAATATCAAGCAGCATTCCTTCTATTTCCCCGATTTTGTCGAGGATAACCAGGTGATCTGCCTCATCTTTCATAAGTTCCTGGGCAAGCTCATCGAGATTTGCGTCGATAAGCCGCACTATACCATACACCCTGTGGCGCCCCCTTTTGTCGAGGAAATTCTCCCTGGAAAATTCATGGGACCTGTAGACGACCTCATTAAGAAATTCCTTGATAAGCTGTCGGTATCTCTTCATTTCCCGGATATCCATATGCTTTGCGAGGAGATTTCCCTGCAGGGAAATATCATTTAAAAGCCTGGTTACCGTCTCCTGAAGATCCGACTCCTCTATGGCACTTGCAAGGACAAATTTAAAATTCCCGTCGTCTGCGGCCTGGGCTTTCGCAACTTCCGCCGTGGGCTGTATTTCACTTGTCTGATTAATCTTTATATCCATTTAGATATTCCTTTATACGCTTAAGCGTAGCTTCAAGATCCATATTCCAGAATCTTTCCGTAATGCCTGCCTCTTTAAGATGTATATCGGAAAAATCTTCTTCATCCGCAAGGAATCTTCTGCAAAGTTCTTTGTAATCGGGATTTTGCTGCATCCTTTCCCTGGTAACCGCCCGGGAAAGCCGCTCTCCCTCATCAAGACAGATATATATGGGCAAAACCTTCCCGTCCCCGTAATATTCCTTTAATTTTGTAAAAGATTCCAGGGTGCCGATGACAAGATAGTCGTTTGCGGATAAATCTACCGTCCCGTCGTCCGCAGTAAAATAATACCACAAACCCTGCACTGTGTCATATGTTCTCTTTTCTATGATGCGGCCTTCAGATTCCAGATCCTTAAGGCGCTCTTCATCACAGAAATGATACTCCACTCCCTCCGTCTCACCGGCTCGCATGGGGCGGGTGGTATACGTAACTACCGGATGAAAATCGTATTCTTCATCCTTCATCATATGATTATATACGGTATCCTTTCCGGATGCGCTTTTTCCCAGCAAACATACGATTCTTCCCATGGATAAATCCTTTTATCAGTAATTTTTGTCTATATCTTTAAGCGCAAAAGCAAGACGCTCAAATCCTTCCGCAGTATCACACAAGGTAGAGATAGCCGTAAGATAAAGGTCATCTTCCGCCTCAAGCTCTATATGGTATTGCTCCGACAGGCGAGCAAATATCTTACTTCCGTCTCCGCCGGGCGTAAGGATTATTATCCTGCTTTTATCAAAATCATATGCCCCGGCTTTAATGGCTTCATCCCGGGTGAAAATCCGGATATTCCTTAAGTCTCGGGTCATTTCTATGAATTCATCTACAAAACCGCTTAATTTCTTAAGCGCTCCTGTCCCCTTATCTTCCATAAACCTTACGCAACCGTCTATCCCCGCCATAAGCATATAAGACGGACTGCTGGTTTGAAAATAATCAAGATACCGGGAAACATTTTCTTCCAACTTTGCATTATTTAAGAGAAGCAAAGCAGTCTGCCCAAAGGCAGGCAGGGTTTTATGTAAACTCATCACAACCGCATCCGCTCCCTGTTTTATTGCACTTTGAGGATAATCCTCACAAAATCCAAAGTGTGCTCCGTGAGCTTCGTCGCAAATAAGAACCGCCCCGTAGCTGTGGACAATGTGGGCAATTTTTTCCACATCCGACTTTACCCCGTTATATCCTGCGCTTGTAATAATTACCGCCCGGGTATCCGGATGGCTTTTCAACAGTTTATCCACATTCTCCGGGGGAATACTTCCTCTTATCCCCGGAATTATCACAGGCCTTTCCACATAATCCACATTTAGATGTCGAAGCTTGGCAGCGTGATAAACACTGCGGTGACAGTCCTTATCCATAATAATCCTGTCGCCGTCCGAGGTCGATGCAAAGATAGCGGTAAGATTCCCCACCGTACTCCCATTTACAAGATACCTGGCGCTGCCGGCGCCGTAAAGCTGCGCCGCCCTTTCCTGCCCATCTTTAAGGATGCCTTCCGCATGATATAGATCGTCAAACCCGGTTATCTCTGTAATATCAAGAGAAGTATCGATTCCTGCAACCTTTGCATTTCTCTTATGCCCGGGCATATGAAAGGGATATGCATCGGATGCGGCATATTTTCTCAAAGTTTCTTCAAGAGATTCCGGCTTGCCCATCGTTACCACTTGCTGCGGCGCTTCATCTCACGCTTAAGCTCGCGCCTGCGCCGCCGCTCCTCTCTTTTTGAATATGCGTTAAAGGAATCCCGTCCCCTTCTGGTCTCGATTTTATGGCGGATAATATAATAATTCTTTTGGAAAAATACCAACAGGATAATTATAATTACCACGACCACAGCTATGCCTGCCCACATAAAGACTTTAACCAAAGGGATTTCCAAAGGTTCATCCGCATCGTTGCTACCCTTAACGGATGTATTTGCAATATCTGATGGGAGAGCAAATGTTATATCTGAAATATCAGTCATGGTAAAAGAAGCATATCCCACGTTCTTTGAATCGTATGTGTATTCCAAAGAAGGCACATTATCCTCATCATACACCAAAGCGCTTTGAACCTGGGAAAAATCTGCTCCTGCAGGAAGAATGATCTGAGCCGTCTCATCAAGAGTTATAAGGGAGTTTCTGCTGTCAAAAAGCAAGGAATCACTTTCATAAAAGCTCTCAAGAGGAGTGGTATAAGACGTCTCGTTGTCCGCCACATTCCACATGGTAAAATTCGCAAATCCCCAATCAAAAAGGTTTATCGTATCCAGATAATGCTGGGGCGCATTCGCATTCATTACGACACATATAAGGGTCATGTCGTTTCTCTGGGCAAAGGTTACCAGAGTGCTGTTTGCTTCAGTAGTATATCCCGTCTTTCCTCCTACGCAGCCGTCATAAAGATAAGATGAATAGGGATAAAGCATGTTGTGGTGGTTTCTTAAATACGTTATATCTTCGTGCTTGTTCGTGGCAGGTATTTCATAATATTCGGTACCGCAGATAATCCTGAAGGTTTCGTTCGCATAAGCAGCCTTTGCTATAAGCGCCATGTCCATGGCAGAGGTATAATGTTCCTCATCCGGCAGACCGTTGGGGTTGTTAAAATGCGTGTGGGTGCAGCCAAGCTCCGCTGCCTTTTCATTCATCATATCAACAAAGTTTTCCAAAGTGCCGCCTACGTGCTCTGCTATAGCATATGCACATTCATTTGCAGACTCCAGCATCATACCGTAAAGGCACTGTTCCATCGTCATCTCTTCTCCCACATCGCGGGCGATAGAAGACCCCTCCGTATTATAAATCGAAGCCTCGGAAAACGTAACGATTTCGCTTAAATCCGAGTTCTCAATGGCTATAAGAGCTGTCAAGATCTTTGTAATAGATGCCGGATAAAGCTCATCATCGGGATTCTGCTCATAAAGCACCGTTCCCGTTTCATAATTCATAAGAACTGCACTCTGGGATTCTGCGCTGATATCGGAAGGCCAGGAGACTGTATCATCAGCAAGTATGCTTTGAGCGGTCGCCGAAAAAAACGTCGATGCTGCGAGCAGGACGCAAAGGATAATATGAAGATTTTTCCCGGCTTGTTTTGTCACAGCTCGGTCCTCCCTTCGAGGGCGCGCAAAAGCGTAACCTCGTCTATATATTCTATATCTCCTCCCACAGGCACGCCGCTTGCTATACGGGTTATCTTTATTCCCGTGGGTTTTATAAGCTTGCTTATATACATGGCGGTAGTCTCGCCTTCCAAATCGGAACTTGTAGCAACGATGACCTCGGCGTCTGCGCTTTCCTTTTCAGAAAGGCGGGAGAGCCTTGTCATAAGCTCTTTAAGCTTAATATCTCCGGGTCCTACTCCATTTAAGGGAGAGACCGCCCCATGAAGCACGTGGTATACCCCTTTGTATCTTCCGGTCTTTTCGTATGCCGCAAGATCCCTGGGATTTTCGACTACCATTATCTGGTTGTGATTTCGTCTGTCATCGGCGCAAATAGGGCAGGTATCTCCGTCCGTAAGGGTCATGCACTGAGAGCAATACCGCACATTATCCCTGGCGCATGTAAGAGCATCTGCAAGATCGTGCACCTTATCCGAGGGCATGGAAAGCACATGAAAAGCCAGCCTCTGGGCTGTCTTTGAGCCGATGCCCGGAAGCGACGACAACGCACCTATAAGATTTGATATCTGTTTGCTATAGTAATCCAATTAAATTCCTCCGGAAACCCTGCGTTCCATTAGAACGGGAATCCGCCCGCAAGGCCTCCCGTGGCCTTTGACATAGACTCCTCGGAAAATGCATCTACCTGACGCAGAGCTTCGTTTACGGCAGCCATTATCATATCCTCTAGCATCTCTACATCATCGGGATCTACCGCATCCTCTGAAATAGAAATCTTCGTAACTTCTTTCTTGCCGCTAACGGTAACAGATACCGCTCCTCCGCCGGACTGTGCCGTAAATTCCTTTTCTTCAAGCTCTCTTGATGCCTCCTCCATCTGGCGCTGCATCTTTTGAGCCTGCTTCATAAGATTATTCATGTTTGGCATTCCGCCGTTAAATCCGCCTCTTTTTGCCATGTTGACCTCCTTCTACAGATTTTCATCTACCTCTATGGGAGCATTTATAAGCTCCTGAATTTTTATATACGAATTGTTGTCTTTTTTATCCTTTGACAGATCTATTATCTGTACTTTGGCTGTTTTGTTCAAAAACTCCGCCACCGTCTTTTCAATTTTTTCTATGCTTTCGGGAAGACTTAAGGTGGCATACATGGAAGGATCTGTCGCCGCAAACTGCAATACATCCCCCGCAGCGCCTACTTTTGCGGAGAAAAGATAGTCGCATATCGGGTGGGGAAACCTGCCTATAAGGGCTTGTGCATTATCTGTGATTTGCTTTAAATCCTCTGCCATAGCAGGCGGCAGGTCTTTCTTTATATCTTCTATCTGCTCCTTAACCGACTTCTTTTCGGTATTATTTGAATTAGCTGACGGTGCAATTTCGCTGTCTGCTGCCGGAGTTTCGACGCTTTGGGCTGCCGGCTTTATCTGAGGCAAGGGCAAAGCTGCGCTTGTGTTTGGCGATACCGCCCGACTTTGCTTTGTTATGTAAACCAGCGCTCCCTCTTCTATTTTCTTTTCCAGAGACTCAACCCGGGTCAGCAATCCTTCATAGGAGCTGTCCATCTGGGGCCGGCAAAGCTTTATAAGGGCTGCCTCCACTAGTATCCTTTGGTTTGAAGCAAACCTCATATCATTTGAAAGCTGAGACAAGGAGCGGATATATCCCACTACCTGCTCTAAACTAAGCTGCCCCGTAAGCTCAAAGGCCTTTGAAAGATTTTCTTCGGAAATATCAATGATACGTGATACATCGGCCTCACTTTTAAGAAGCATGATATTGCGAAGATATCCCACGAACTCGGAGACAAATTCACCCAGATCGCGCCCCGAGGACACCACGTCATCAAACCTCATAAGCAGAGCTGATACGTCCTCGTTGATGATATCTTCCGTCATCTCCCGGTATATCCCCACATCCACCGTGCCTAATATATCAAGCACATGCTCATAGGTGAGGGTTTCATTCATATAAAACGAAAGGCATTGATCAAGGAGACTTAAGGCATCACGCATGGAGCCGTCCGCCTGGCGGGCAATATAATCAACAGCCTTATCCTCGGCATCTGCCCCCTCCCGGGCGATAAGATCCTTCATCCTGTCTGCAATGGTTTCAGACGTAATCCTGTGAAAATCATACCTCTGGCAGCGGGACATTATGGTCACAGGTATCTTGTGGGTCTCCGTCGTCGCCAGGATAAACATTACATACGACGGGGGCTCTTCCAAAGTCTTAAGCAAGGCGTTAAAGGCCGCAGGAGAAAGCATATGGGCCTCGTCAATAATGTAAACCTTGTAATTGCCCTCGGGCGGCGCATATGTCACTTCTTCCCGGATAAGACGGACATTATCTACGCCATTATTTGAAGCGGCATCGATTTCAATTACGTTAAGCGCACTGCCGTCGTCAATGGCCTTGCACATGGCACATTCCCCGCAGGGGCTTCCATTTACGGGGTTCAGACAATTTACCGCCTTTCCCACTATCTTGGCAACGGAGGTCTTCCCCGTACCCCGGGTTCCGCAAAAAAGATAAGCATGGCCGATGCGGCCTGCATTTATCTGATTTCGCAAGGTAGTAACTATATGATCCTGCCCCTTTACATCATCAAAGGTGGCGGGACGGAATTTTCTGTATAATGCTACGTATGACATAATTTACAATCTCTTCGACAAATTATGCAAAAACGCAGACACGCTCCCGCTCCGGTTTTGCTGGCAGCGGCACATAAAGCGTCAAAAAACGCCACTTAAATGCCGGCCGCAAAACAGGGTCTGCTTATTTTAACATAATTTGTCTACGATATTTCGTATACACTGTTTCCTTCTGAATCTATGGCGACTATAAGTTTCATGTCTTCTACGGTAAGCTTACGCAAAGCCTCAGCTCCGAGATCCTTGTAATCTACAATTTCGGAGCTTTTAATACACTTTGAATACAAGGCGCCTGCGCCGCCTACGGCAGCAAGGTAAACTGCACCGTTTCTTTTCATGGCGTCTATTACCTCGGGAGATCTGCGACCTTTGCCTATCATTATCTGCAAGCCCAGATCAAGAAGCCTTGGGGCATACCTGTCCATGCGGCTTGCGGTAGTAGGTCCTGCGGATCCTATGACCTGACCGGGCTTTGCCGGGGAAGGTCCCATATAATATATCGCCGCCCCCTTTACAGGAAAGGGCACCTCCTCGCCCCGGTCAAGCGCCTCGTCAAACCGCTTGTGTGCCGCATCCCGGGCTACATATATGGTGCCGGAGAGGCTTATCACATCTCCGGCCTTTAATTTCTTTGCCATGGTTTCATCCATGGGCAGGGTTATCTTATATTCACTCATAATATGGTGATTACCTCGCTTTTAGTATAGCTATTTCCAGGGCATCTATGATTTGTGCAAAAATAAGCAGAGTCTGTTTTGCGGCCGGCATTTAGGCGGCGTCTTTTGCCGCCTTATGTACCGCTGCCAGCAAAACCGAAGCGGGAGCGTCTCTGCGTTTTTTTGTACAAATCATAGATGCCATAAAAAGATTTATGTAAGGCGAGGTAATCATATTATCACGCTCGCATGTCTGTTTACGTGGCAGCACATATTTACCGCTACGGGAAGGCCCGCTATATGGGTGGCATAGGTGTTTATGTGTACCGCAAGGGCGGTGACCGCTCCTCCTAAACCACCGGGTCCTATGCCGCTTTCGTTTATCCTGTCTAAGACTTCCTTTTCCATAGCGGCTATATGAGGCAGATTCGAAGGCTCGCCGGTTTTGCGTGTCAGCGCCTTCTTTGCCATAAGGGCGGAAAGCTCAAAGTCTCCCCCTATACCTACTCCCACGACTACAGGAGGACAGGCATTAGGACCCGCCGCTATGACGGCATCAACGATGGCATTCTTTACGCCTTCTTGCCCGTCGGCGGGCTTTAACATATAGATTTTGCTCATATTTTCGCTGCCGAAACCCTTTGGCGCTATAGTTATCTTTAGCTTCTCTCCGGGGACTATGGATGTATGGATAATGGCGGGAGTATTATCCCCGGTATTTACCCGTAGCAAGGGATCCGACACTACAGACTTTCGCAAATACCCTTCGGTATAGCCCTTACGGACGCCGTCATTAACAGCTTCCGTCAGGTCTCCACCCTTTAAATGCACATCCTGTCCGATTTCCAAAAAGACAACCGCCATCCCCGTATCCTGGCAGATAGGTATATCCTCGGTCTCTGCTATCTGCAGGTTTTCCAGCAAGGTTGACATAACACCCCGGCCGACTTCCGAAGTCTCTGCATCCGCCGCATCCTTCACGGCTTTTTTCATATCCTCGGACAGAGTAATATTTGCCTCTATGCAAAGCTTTGACAAAGCTTCGGTGATTTCGGATACTTTAATTTCACGCATCCTCATTGCCCTCGCTGCCGTCTGCGCCGGTATCAGCTTCCATAGCCTCACCCTCTGCTTCCTCAACCTCATCGTCGCTGTCATCTTCACGCACCTTTGCGACGCTGGCGACTACCGCTCCTTCATCAAGGTTAATAAGCTTAACGCCCATGGCACTTCTGCTAAGGACTGATATATCGCTTACCTTCATGCGGATAATGATATTTTCACTTGATATAAGCATGACCTCATTATCTTCGTTTACTGCCTTCGCACCGAGAAGCGGACCTGTCTTCTTTGCTATGGTATAGCACTTAAGACCCTGACCTCCTCTGTTTTGCGGCGCAAAGTCCGAAAGGGGCGTACGCTTGCCAATACCCTTTTCGGATACGAAAAGCATATCCGTACCCTGGTTATCGAGCTGCATAGCTACTACGGAATCTCCGCTCTTAAGTTTCATGCCCCGGACACCGGATGCGTTTCTGCTCTGGGGACGCAGATCCTTTTCGTTAAAGCAGATGCATTTTCCGTTCTCGGAAACCATATATACAAGCCGCTCTCCGTCACTGTATTTAACTTCGATGAGCTCGTCGTCATCACGCAGGTTTATAGCGTTAAGACCGCTGCTTCGCATATTCTTAAACGCTTCAAAAGGCGTGCGCTTTACATATCCCATTTTCGTCGCCATAAGCATATATTTGCCATCGGAGAAGCTGTCTATGGGAATGACGGCGGATATCTTTTCATCCGGCTGGAGATTTAAGAGATTTATAATCGCCATACCCCGGGAATTCCTGCTTCCCTCCGGTATCTCATAGCCTTTTAGCCTGTATGAACGCCCCTTATTGGTAAAGAATATAAGGAAGGCATGGGAGGATGTCATAAAGAGCTCCTCGATATAGTCATCATCCAGAGTGGAAAGTCCCTTGACACCCCGGCCTCCGCGGTTTTGACTCTTGAAATTATCAGGAGTCATACGCTTGATATATCCCATGTTTGTCATGGTAATTACGGAATTAACCTCGGGGATAAGATCCTCGCTTGATATATCATATACGTCAAAGCCTATCTGGGTCCTTCTGTCATCACCGAATTTCTCGGCTATTTCGCTCATTTCATCCCGGATAACGCCAAGGAGCAGATTCTTATCTCCCAAGATAGCCTTAAGAGAAGCGATGGTTTCTACCAATTCCTTATGTTCGGCTTCGATTTTTTCCCGCTCCAAACCGGTAAGGGCGCGAAGCCTCATTTCCACGATAGCTTCAGCCTGTGCTTCGGACAGACCAAATCTCTCCATAAGCTTTGTCTTTGCTTCAGCTGTATTGGCACTTCCCCGGATAAGCTCTATCACCTCATCGATATTGTCAAGCGCCTTCAACAGACCCTGCAAGATGTGGTCTCTTTCCTCCGCCTTGTTAAGGTCAAACTGCGTACGGCGGGTAACTACCTCTTCCTGATGGATGAGATACTGGGTCAGCACGTCCTTAAGACTTAATATCTTCGGCTCGTTGTTTACCAGAGCCAGCATATTTACGCCGAAAGTATCCTGGAGCTGGGTATGCTTGTAAAGCTGGTTTAATACTACATTCGGGTTTACATTTGCACGAAGCTCTACTACTACCCGCATACCAGAGCGGTCTGATTCGTCACGCAGAGCCGTTATACCATCGACTCTCTTGTCCCTGTGAAGCTCGCCGATCTTTTCCACCAGACGGGCTTTATTTACCATATATGGAAGCTCGGTAATGACGATACGGTTCTTACCGTTTGCCATGGGCTCGATATCAGTGATACCCCGGACACGAATCTTGCCTTTACCTGTACGGTATGCTTCCTCTATGCCCTTGCGACCCAATATAATACCGCCTGTAGGGAAGTCGGGACCCTTTACTATCTCCATCAATTCCTCGATGGATGTCTCTCTGTCCTCATTTATACGGTTATCTATCATCTTTATGGCAGCAGACACCGTCTCACGAAGATTGTGAGGAGGAATATTCGTCGCCATACCGACTGCGATACCGGTGGTTCCGTTTACCAGAATATTCGGGAAACGGGAGGGGAGTATGGAAGGCTCTTTTTCCGTCTCGTCAAAGTTTGGAACGAAATCTACGGTGTCCTTCTTTATATCCCTCAGAAGCTCCATGGACATCTTGGTAAGCCGGGCCTCTGTATAACGCATGGCAGCCGCTCCGTCTCCGTCTACGGAACCGAAGTTTCCGTGACCGTCTACGAGAGTATAACGGGTTGACCAGTCCTGCGCCATGTTTACCAACGCTCCATAGATGGAGCTGTCGCCATGGGGGTGATATTTACCCATGGTATCACCGACGATACGGGCGCACTTTCTGTGAGGCTTGTCCGGACCGTTGTTTAGCTCTATCATGGAATAAAGAATACGGCGCTGCACAGGCTTTAAACCATCCCGCACATCCGGAAGAGCTCTGGATACGATTACGCTCATGGCATAATCTATATAATAGCTCTCCATGGTCTTTTGCAGATCGGATTCCCGGACACCGTCTACGGTTACGGCGGTCTCATCTCCTCCGTCCATGTTTACTTCAATGTTTTCTTCGTTGTTCTCGTCCATTTTTTCTTCCATTTCTGTAATTTACAGGGTTGATGCAGTATTTTAACCAATAATTCTAAGGAAACGCTGACTAATTTTAATTAATCCATTTATGCGTCAGGTGGGTGCCAGTCGCTCAAACAATGTCCTCGACTGCTACGCAGTCTGCGGAACTCGTCCTATCGCTAGGTTCGCCTGC
>CAJOQM010000133.1 GCA_905236845.1 uncultured Lachnospiraceae bacterium
CTGATTTTGATTACAACGATATTGCGGATACCGTATCGGAAGATGCGGCCGAGCTTGGAATCCGCCTTGCTTTGGTTGAATTTAATCTTAAAAACTATGCAGCGGGCGCTATTTCCGATATCGCTTTATCACAGGCAGACTCGATTTTAGGCGCTGTGGAAAGCGGAGGATGCGACGTTATCCTCAGGTTTGTATATGACCTTGACGGAAACGGCACATCTACAGAGCCGGACAACATTGATATCGTAAAAGAGCATATGGAGCAGGTTTGCGAAATCATAAATTTCCACAAAACCTCTATATATACCCTCCAGGGCGTTTTCGTAGGATCCTGGGGAGAAATGCATACATCAAAATATCTGTCGGATAATAATATGACGGATCTGATAAATACTTTGGCGTCTCTTACAGACAGCGATATATTTTTAAGCGTCCGCACCCCCGCCCAATACAGGATAATTACAGGGCTCTCCTCTCCCTTTTCCGCAAATGAAGCATATTCCGGAGAAACATTTGCAAGGATCGGGCTTTTTAATGACGGAATGTTGGGTTCATATACTGATCTTGGAACATATGCGGAGGATGACGACGACGAAGACGGAAAGCTAAGCCGCACGGATGAAATCGACTTTCAAAACACCCTTTGCCAATATGTCCCAAACGGAGGCGAAGTCATGAATGATACGGAATACAGCGATATCGAAAATGCTGTATCGGATTTGCAGGCAATGCACGTATCCTATCTTGATGTTGATTATGATGAATCTACATTAAATAAATGGAAAAACTCCGCTTATACAGACGATGTATTTACTGATACCACAGGATATGACTATATCGGGGCGCATATGGGATACCGATTCCTCATAACGAGCCTGACAGCGACGGAACCCGGATTCTTCGATTCAACGATTACTCTCACCGCAACCGTGGAAAACACGGGATTTTCTGCATGCTATAAAAAGACCTCCCTTACTGTAATGGAAAGCGCATCTTCGTCTTCTTCCGATGAAAACATCGATATAGATACAGACACAAGATACTGGCTTCCCGGGGAGACATCGGAATTTTCCTTTGATATAGATATTTCCCAATACGAACCCGGCGAAGAAATAGGTCTTTATGCTGTGCTTACCTTTGCAGACGGAACAAACGGAATTTATTTTGCAAATGAAGCCGATAATTCAGACCCCATAGGAAAAGATACCGGAATTGATTTCAGGGAAGTTATGGGAGATAACGTAATCTACCTCGGAAAAATAGATATAGGCGGCGGATATGATTCCGTTTCGGAGTTATTTACTCCTTCTGTCTTTGATGAGCTTATAAGCAATATCTTTTAATCCGGTAAATTCTTTTGTCCTAAAGAACAATATAAGGAAAACCAGGGCAGGAACAAGAACGCAGACAGGCAGCCGGGTGCATATAATCACGATATAATTTTCATCCGGAAGCATGTCGCAAATGAGCTTTACTATTGTTGCCGATATAAAAGTCGCTCCCGTATACATGGAATATCTTGCAAAGTATCCAAAGCATCCTCTGTTTAAGCCCTTTTTGTATACAACATAAGGCTCTATCCAAAATCCCGTGGCAAGATGGCTAAGCAGTGTCCCCAAAAATACGCCGGTTATACCCCAGAATTGAACGAATATCAAAGAAAAAACAAGGTTAAGCGCAGACTCTATAACAGGCTTAAATCTGTCATGCCAGAAAAGTCCCAGAGAATCTCTGAATATAAGGGTTGTATCCGACATAGATCCCATCATAAAATTAAGGCAAAGCACGATAACAACCGTAGAATCCAACACATATTTGTCCCCGAAGCTAAGACCCACAAAAGCCGACAGCATTTCATAAAGGCAAACGCTTGAAACGCAGGTAATCCAGCCTCCAAGGAAAAATGTCATCTCGTATACCTTCGCTACAGCGTCGTCCGACTGGGTTACACGGAAATTTCCTATGCTTGCCGAAAGCCCCTTAAAAACCCGCATAATGATGTTACGCACAGCAGTTGTGATTATGGCGTAATTGGAATACATTCCCACGGCGGTAAGTCCCACGAATGCAGATAGAATAAGGTTGTCCGTATTATTTACCGCTACCTGACCCACCTTGTGGTAGGCCATTGCCCGCATATTCTTTATGATTCCGCCTCTGTCTTCAGGTGAAAGAGGCTTTATATCTTTGTCCTTAAGATAAGGATAAAGGCTGGTGGCCTTCCATGAAAGGATATAGTTTTTACCCAGGGTAGCCGCTATACCTATAAGCAGATAAAACAGATATGACGGCATGGTAAGAAGCAAAATTATCTGAAGGATATCCTGCAAAACAAAAGCCGCCACGGTATAAATCATGTTTATATAAATCAGCTCGTGTGCATCAATAAGCGTCCTTTTGTATGTTAACAGATAGCTAAATACCGAATTTATAAGATAGAGAAAATAATATACATAAAGATTCTCAACGCCCTCACCGTCTTTTATAAGATACGGCAAAAACAGCATTACAACCATGCCCGCCCCAAAGACGACCCCGGCTATGATCCGGTAAAACTTCTTGCAAAGCTGCATTACGGATTTTTGCTTCTCGATATCCCCATGGGCTATGGGCTCATACAAAGCAAAGGTAATAGCACTTTCAAAGCCCATTTCCGTAAGCGAGAGAATACTTAATATATCAGCAAAAAGCCCCTCAACTCCGACAATCTGCGTAGTAAAGACTCTGGTAAAAATTATCCGGACAATATATCCGCCCAGAAGAAACACTATGCTCGATATAAAAAGCATGGATGAATTACGTATGGAATTGTGGGTTCTGGAGTTATTTGTCATCGCTTAATTTTAAATTTAATTTTA
>CAJOQM010000134.1 GCA_905236845.1 uncultured Lachnospiraceae bacterium
CCTTCGGCTTGCTTTCGTCAAGTTCTCTGGATGGCTTGGTGGCATCCCACCTGCCCGCATAATATAAACTCATTTAATCAGCGTTTCTAAAACCCCTGCTGGCGGCGGGGGTTGTTTTTATGCGTTTATCCTGAATTATATATAGACATGGATACACTTTAGTATTATAATTTAGCCGTAACCCTTGTTTGAACCGATTAAGGAGTGAAAGTATGATTAAAAAACTTATGGCTATGCTGATGTCTTTGATGCTGATTATGACACTTATGAATGTGTCTGTATTTGCGGTGAGTATTACGCCACAAGGCAGCATGTCTGTCCATGTGTATGACGATGAAGACGACGATGATGATGAAGATAGTGACGATGATGATGACGATGACGATGATTCTGCCAGCGCAAGCAGCGTAGAAGCTGACGATCTGGAAGAAGGATTTGAATTTGTAAGCAATAATATACAGTATGAAATTACAAAGCTTGATACCGCTGATGAAGATGATGATTCGGACGACTGGTCCGATACATCGGATGACTCGGATACGACTGATACGACAGGCTGGAGCGGCACTGTTACCATAGAAAAAGTCAAGAACCAAAAGAGCGTTAAGATTCCTTCGACCGTAAAGGCAGGCGGTGTTACGTTTAAGGTTACTTCGATTAACGATAAGGCTTTCAGGAAGCTTTCAAAGCTTACAAAGGTAACAGGCGGCGCAAACATTAAGTCTATAGGAAGCAGCGCCTTTGCAAACTGCAAAAAGCTCAAGAGTATAACAATTACCTCAAAGTCTTTAAAGAAGGTAAGTAATACCTGCCTTAAAGGCTGCAAAAGCTTAAAGACTGTAAAGGTAAAGACAAAGAAGGCGGTAAAGCTCTTTAAAAAGGCTGTAAAGAAGGCAAAGCTTTCAGCTACCGTTAAAAAGTAAGTACAAAATTATTGACAAAGAAATACTAAATGATATAATAGGGGTTAGGTAAGACTAACCCCTAAACTTATGCCGGAAGGCTTTATTTTTTGATGTCGGGTTAGAAATAACTAACTATATCGGGAGACGGGATAAAATGTCGGGACAGCTTTTGGTGGAGCACTGCTCTCCAACACTTGCGGGAATAAAAACAGGTAATCTTTTCAAGGTATCTATATCTGAAGGCGAAGATCTTACCGGGGAAATAAGAGAATTCAACAGAGCCTTCGCCAAAAAGGGATTAAGGATCGTGCCTGTTAAAAAGACGGGGGATTATTATCTTATATATGTGTACAGGCCCCAATATCTTGTGCGGGATTTAAATAATCCCGATGCAAGGAGTATTTTAAGCCGCAAGGGCTACGAGCTTAAAGGGTCGAAATATATACTTGCCCAGCTTGTAAAGCATCTGTCAAAGGATGCGGATTTCCCTCATGAAATCGGGCTTTTCCTGGGATATCCTCCTGCGGATGTGCTGGGATTTATGAACGATCCCCGCAAGGGAGTTATGTGCACCGGCTCCTGGAAAGCCTATTCAAATCCCGAAGAAGCCCGGAAAACCTTCAGCAGATACAGCAAATGCAGGGATGTGTACAAAAGACTCTATAAAAACGGAAGGACTTTGGATCAGCTTACCGTAAATACGGAAAGGTAGGTATCCTGCGGGATTTTGCTGAAGGATTTTTAAGGAAAACATTGATTAAATCAGCGTTTCCTTAAAATATAATTTACAATAATTGCCGTGCAGAGTATAATTATAATGAACTGCACGGCTTTTTCGTGTGTTTTACCGAAAGGAGATTATTTAATATGAACGGTAAAAAATTATACAAAAGTGAAAACAGAAAGATATTCGGGGTCTGCGGAGGTATTGCGGAATATTTTAACATAGACCCTACTCTTGTCAGACTTATCTGGGTAGTGTTTACTCTGGCGGGAGGTTGCGGTTTTCTGGCGTATATCATTGCCGCTATTGTAATGGATGATGAGCCGGTAAGCTACAATTAGGGAAGGCGCCGTCACAAGAGCCCGGGAAAAGACGCTGATAAAAAAGTGAGCCACTCTGGGGAAGAGTGGCTCCGGGGGGAGTATGAAAATATGAAAAAGTTTGCATCAGCTTCGGTTTTCCTTAGCTGATGTATGTATGATACAGTTAAAATGTGTAAGAAATAAGCCTAATTTGTGAAGAAACTGTGAAATGCTATTTTGCGATTCCCACCACATCGATTCTGTTGTTCGTAATGCGTTTTACTGTAAGTCTGAAGTCCTCAAGCTCGTATATATCTCCTTCTTTGGGGAGCTCTTCCGAAAGAGACATTACATATCCTCCGATGGTGTCATAGTCTTCGCTGTCCAAAGAAAGCCCAAGAGCATCATTTATATCGTCCAGGGAAGTGATTCCGTCGGCTTCGTAGTTGTTTTCCGATATCATGCGGATTTCATCCCTTTCGTCGTCGTCATATTCGTCCCGGATTTCTCCTACGATTTCTTCGAGCAGATCTTCCATGGTGATCATGCCGGCAGCTGAACCGTACTCATCAAGTACAATAGCGATATTTACCTGGTTGTTGCGCATCTCAAGAAGAAGCTCAGCGGTATTTTTGTGCTCGTGGGTATAATAAGGAGTCCGAAGGACGGAGCCTACGGTAAAACCTTCCCGGTCTTCTACAAGGAGCACATCCTTCATGTTCACAAAGCCTTTTATGCTTTCTTTTTCGTTTTCATATACGGGAAATCTGGTCAGCATATTCTCCCGGTAAAGCTCCATAAGATCTTCGTATGTGGCGTTTATGTCCACGCAAACCATATCTATCCGGGGAACCATGATTTCTTTTGCTTGAGAATCATTGAATTCAAAAAGGTTGTATATCATTTCCTTTTCGTCGTCTTCTATGACTCCGCCTTTGTGGCTGACATCCACAATGGTGCGAAGCTCCCCTTCGGTGATAGGGGACTTTACCGCCTTTGGATCTATCCTGAAGATCTTGAGGATAAGATTAGAAAACGCTGATACAATGATGACTGCCGGGTAAAGTATCACCATTAGAAAACTTATGATTCCCGATATTGCAAGAGCCATCCCCTCGGCGTGGACTGTGGCCATGGTTTTCGGGGAGATTTCCCCCAGTACCAGTATAATGAAGGTAATAATGAAGGTGGCGGCGCCTGCGCCGTAGCTTCCCACAAGATCCACGGCGATCATGGTGGAAAGGGAGGATGCGCTTAAGTTTACGATATTATTTCCCACCAGAATAGTGTTGAGCATGCGGTTTCTTTGCTCAAGAATCTTAAGAACCCTGGCGGCCCGTTTGTTCCCTTCGTCTGCAAGTGTTTTAAGGCGTATGGGATTTGCGGTGGTATATGCAGTTTCCGATGCTGAAAAAAATCCTGAAAGAAATATCAGGATTATAAGAAAAATGATGCGTATCACGAAGCTCCTTTCAAATCAGACCGCACGCATACAGGACTTGCGTGCGGTCATTCAGAGGGCAAATGTACCCGCCCCGGATGCCTGATTCAGGATCAAACCTGAATATCAAAGGACGATCCCAGGTGCGGAGCAACAGACTGTTCCATCATCTTTACCATGTCGTCGGCAAGCTTTTCCTGGGTATCCAGGCTCTTGGCCATCATTTCGGTACTGACGGTATTTACCAGTGCGTTGTCCGTTACCTGCGGTACATTAACGCCGATTCCGGTTATATCCATTGCTGCACCTCCTTTCAAAAAGTGAATTCAGAGTAAATTGGCGTTGGGTCCGATTAAGGACGGCAGCCCGACCGCCCCTATGGACCCGTAAGCAAGTTACTCCTTATATTATATCGGATAGAAAATATGTTATCAATAGATTTGGGTTGAATTTTAATTAAATTTGTGTAAAAATATGCGGCGAATATTATTTGATTTCGGAGAGAATATTATGAGAAAAACAGACTTTTACGGGATGAATATAGTATCCTTCCTTTATGCTGCTGCAATTGTGATAATGAGTGCGGTCTTTCTGACAGGCTGCGGAGCCTCGGACTCTACAGAAAGCGCCGAAGATACGGAAACAGAAATCTCCTCCGGTGTGCTTCATGAATCCGGAGATTATGCGGCTTCTTATGAGAGCGGCGATGCCGCAGGGGATGAATCTTCCGATGCATGTGCTTCCTGGCTTGATTGCACGCATCTTATTGCGCACGCAGGCGGCGGAGTTGCAGAAGATGACGGAGAATATACTTATACAAACAGCATGGAAGCTTTTTGTATGAATTACAAATTGGGACACAGGGTGTTTGAATTTGATTTTTTGCCTACTACGGACGGAGATCTTGCCTGTACTCACGAATGGCCCGATGATGTCGAGCTTAGCTCCGAGGAATGGCTTTCCACCACAGTGGATACGGAAGGCAAATACAGCTATACCACTATGGTTATAGGGGATGTTTATGACCTTATGCTGGAATTTCCCGATACATACATTGTCACGGATACGAAGCTGACAGACCCTGATGATGTAGCTGCAGAATTTCAGATTTTATATGAAAAGGCTGCGGAAAGGGATATTTCCCTGCTTGACCGGGTAGTGCCCCAGATATATACGGATGAAATGTATGATGTCATTATGGAGGTCTACGACTGGCCAAGTATTATCTATACTACATATAAGACCAGAAAGGACGAATCCGTAACGGCTGATGATATATTATCGTTTGCCGCCTCAAAGGATAATATAGACGTTATCACCGCAAGCCGAAAGGATACGCGGTTTCAGGATGAAGGAGTCCAAAAGGTTCATGATGCGGGGATGCTTTTGTTCGTTCATACCATAGATGATATGGATGAGCTTGTTTCCTTTGAGGAAGCGGGAGCAGACGGGTTCTATACGAATTTTATAACCCCGGATGAATTTTTGGAAGAGTGCGGCTTGTAGTTTGATGGGGGAATGCGGTTTTTAAGTTTGATGGGAGATGCGGTCTATAGTTGACATATGTCAGAATGCGCAGAAGGGATTATTATGCCGAAACGGACAAAATGCAGAATAATAAATGCTCTTCCGGGACAGTTCGGATTTTCGCCGGCGGAAAGTGTGGATGTGGAAAAAGCAATACAGCTTTCTCTCGACGAATTTGAAGCCATCAGACTCCTTGACGCAGAGGGACTCACACAGGAGCAGTGCGCACAAAGGATGGGGATCGCAAGAACGACAGTTACCGGGGTATATGATTCTGCAAGGAAAAAGATAGCAAAAATGGTGGTTGAAGGCAGAAGCCTTCTGATATCCGGCGGAAATGTGAATTTCCGGGCATCCTCTGAAGCTGCTTTTAAATGCAAAAGAAAAAAAGGAGAAAACGAAATGAGACTTGCGGTAACTTATGAAAATGGTGAGATATTTCAGCACTTTGGACACACACAGCAGTTTAAGGTGTATGATATCGAGGACGGAAAGATTATCCACGAAGAGATAGTGGATACGAACGGACAAGGGCATGGCGCCCTGGCAGGGTTTTTGTTTGGAGGAAAGGTGGACGCCCTTATATGCGGAGGCATTGGCGGCGGCGCACAGGTAGCTTTAAGCGAGGCGGGCATAAAGCTCTATGGCGGAGTGAGCGGCAATGCGGACGAGGCAGCCAGGGCGTTTGCCGAGGGAAAGCTCGAGTATGACCCGGATGTTATGTGCTCTCATCACGGTCATGATCACAGCTGCGGCGACCATCATGATGATGATCATCATTGCGGCGGTGGCTGCGGGCATTGACCCGCCCAGCCCTTCGTCGTCCGGCGGACTATGCGAGCGCAGACAGGAGGCAGACTATGGCAAATATAATGCAGGAAATAACAGGCATTACAAAGACCGGGGATAAGATTATTGCATATACCATTGATAACGGGCGGATTAAGGTGCGCCTGTCTAACTACGGTGCAGCGATACTGAATCTTTGGGTGCCGGATAAGGACGGAATCCCGGCGGATATCGTGCTGGGATATGACAGGATTGAGCAATATTTCGACAATCCCTGTAATTTTGGCGTGGTGGTGGGACCTTCTGCAAACCGCATTGCAGGGGGCAAGGTTACCATAGACGGCAGGGATTACCAAATGCCGCAAAATGAGAATGGGAATAACCTGCATACTGACTTTGATTCTGGTTTACATAAGACTGTATGGGACGCCGAGGCTCTTGGGGATAATGTGACGTTTACGGTAAATCTCGAGGACGGGAAATACGGTCTTCCGGGCAACCGCATAATGATGGTAAGCTATACCCTGACGGACGACGACGTTCTGCATATAGCCTATTTCGGGACTTCAGATAAGGAGACTGTATTTAATCCCACGAACCACAGCTATTTTAACCTGGCGGGAGAGGGCAGCGGCGATGTTCTGGCACATACCTTAAGGCTTTATGCGAGCAGCTTTACCCCTGTAGATGATGAACTTATTCCTACGGGTGAATTGCGGGATGTTACGGGGACACCCTTTGATTTTAAGGTAGAAAAGCCTATCGGCAGGGATATAGCGGCTGATGACGACCAACTTAAGAAGGGGCAGGGTTATGATATTAATTTTGCTATAGATGACTATGACGGCGGAGAGAGCTTAAAGCCTGCGGTCCGGGTAGAGGAGCCCGAAAGCGGACGAGCCATGGAGGTGTGGACTTCCCTTCCCGGCATTCAGCTTTATACCGCAAACTATGTGGATGAAGCAAATGCGAAGGGCGGCCGCAGCTATGGGCAATACAGCTCTCTTTGCCTGGAGACCCAGTATTTCCCTGACGCTGTGCATCATGATAATTTTGTAAGCCCTCTTACCAAGGCGGGCGGGACATACAGGTCCGTTACAGAGTTTAGGTTTGGATGAGGCTTTATTTGCCGGTGCGGTTTGAATCCGGACATTGAAAAGGTTGTTCAAAGCGGGGATCCAATATATTTAACAAAAAATGGATATGGTGTAATGGTTGTAGTTAGCCTTGATGCATATTCAAGAATGACTGAACCGGAAGAGTATATTATGGATGTTGCTGATGCAGGCGCCGCTTAGACTGATTTGAGATATATCCATAACGAAGTATTTGGTTCTATCAGAGAGAAAATAAATGCCTGATCAGTAAGAGGATATAAAAAATATGAGGTTGTATACGATAGAATCAGAAAACAGACTGTATGCTGCGGTCGAAGGAAAAGGCGGCAGATTGGTAACCTTGGATTCTTTGGGAATCAGCGTAAAGGATATGAATGAGCTGATCGGGCGCTTTGATGAAATGAGCCCCTTGATTGCCCGCCGGCTTGAAAGCGATGCTCCCAAAGAAATAGAGCAGCAATACAGAATAAAGGCGCCGATACCGACACCGGTTCAGGATATCATATGCCTGGGAGTCAATTACAAAACACATATAGAAGAAACTGCGGATGTGATTGATTTTTCAAAAAAGACG
>CAJOQM010000135.1 GCA_905236845.1 uncultured Lachnospiraceae bacterium
AAGCATTTCTTCGCATTCTATCCAATCGTAAGAAACCAAAGCGAGAGCCAATTGTAGATGGACATGGCGGATTTCTCTTTCTCGATAAGAACGAGAAACCTATGGTTGCATTGCATTGGCAGAAGTATATGAAGTTTGCGAGAGATAAGTATAATAGGAATCATCCATTGCAGTTGCCACCGATTACACCGCATATTTGCAGACATACCTATTGTAGTAATATGGCAAAGATGGGCATAAGCCCCAAAACCCTACAGTATCTAATGGGGCATTCAGATATTGGTGTAACGTTAAATGTGTATACCCATTTAGGACTTGAAGATGCAAAAGCGGAGATTGAGCGTTTGTTAGAGGCTAAGAATGAGATGCAAAAGCAGGATTATCTCGAAAAACCTGCACAAAAATCGAAAAAAACAGCCGTCTAGCCAGCTAAAATACAAGCTTTCTTTGTAACCCATTTTTAACCCAATTGCCCGAAAAAACATGGGAAAATATGAGATTTTTTGAGAAGAAAGTGAACTTTCAAGTAAAATTGCACAAAGGTCGCAAAGCCAGGATTTACAAGGCTTTGAGAAGATTTGAGGAGATAAAATCAGTATGATAAAAGTGTTATTCATCTGCCACGGCAATATCTGCCGGTCGGTAATGGCTCACTACATTATGCAGGATATGGTTAATAAAATGGGGCGGGCGGAGGATTTCTTCATTGAATCCGCCGCTACATCCAATGAGGAAATAGGAAACCCCATCTATCCGCCTGCCCGAAAAAAGCTTAACGAGGTTGGGGTGCCCATTGGGACGCACAGGGCTCGAAGGCTTGCGAAGTCAGACTATGAGGAGTATGATTATCTCATCGGAATGGATAGCGAAAATATGTATTATATTCCCCGTATTACCGGTGGTGACCCTGAGGGAAAGATCTATAAACTTCTTTCCTTTGCCGGCTTAGACAAGGATATCGCAGACCCCTGGTATACCGGGAATTTTGACGAAACCTATGATGATATTGTTTGCGGTCTTAAGGCTTTTTTGGAAGGAGAAAAATGATGGATAAATACGTAATGGCTCTTGATCAGGGCACTACAAGTTCGCGATGCATACTTTTTGACAAGACGGGGCAGATAGTTTCCATGTCCCAGAAGGAATTTCCCCAGATATACCCGAACCCCGGCTGGGTGGAGCATGATCCTATGGAAATATGGTCCAGCCAGTGCTCGGTGGCTGTGGAGGCGATTGCATCCATTGGTCTTACGCCCGATCAGATAGAGGCTATCGGTATTACGAATCAGCGAGAGACTACTATAGTCTGGGATGCGGATACGGGAAAGCCCATATATAACGCTATTGTATGGCAGTGCCGGCGCACCTCTGATATCATGGAAAAGATGATAGAAGAGGGGTGGTCGGAATATGTGAAGGAGCACACAGGTCTTCTTCCCGATGCGTATTTTTCCGCTTCAAAGATAGCCTGGATTCTGGATAATGTCGAAGGCGCCAGAGAGCGTGCGCAAAACGGAGAATTGCGTTTCGGAACCGTGGACACCTGGCTTATCTGGAACCTGACGGGCGGGCAGGTTCACGCTACGGATTACACAAACGCTTCCCGCACCATGCTTTTTAATATACATGAGCTTAAATGGGATGAAAAGATAATGGATTATTTCGGGATTCCCATGAGCATGATGCCGGATGTTCTGCCATCGAGTGCTCTTTTTGGCGAGACTCTCGATATGATATTCGGGCGAAAGATTCCCATATCCGGAGTGGCGGGAGATCAGCAGGCAGCTCTCTTTGGGCAGTGCGGATTCGAAAAGGGCGATGTGAAAAACACATACGGCACAGGGTGCTTTCTCCTTATGAATACGGGAAAGGAGCCCATTACCTCAAAGAACGGGCTTCTTACCACCATAGCGGCCGGCTCGTCAGATAAGCCCGATTATGTGCTTGAAGGCTCCGTCTTTATAGGCGGCGCTGCTATCCAGTGGCTTCGCGACGGGCTAAAGATAATAGAAAAGGCATCGGACACACAGGAGATTGCCGAAAGTGCCGAAGATACGGCTGGAGCATACTTTGTGCCGGCCTTTACGGGGCTTGGCGCACCGTATTGGAATATGGAAGCCCGGGGCACATTTACGGGCATTACCAGAGGCTGTGAAAAAAAGCATTTCGTCCGTGCGGTACTTGAATCAATAGCCTATCAGGTAAACGACGTACTAAAAGCCATGCAGGAGGATGCGGGGGTTCGCATCCGATTGCTACGCGTGGATGGCGGCGCCAGCGCAAATACATTTCTTATGCAGTTTGAGGCTGATATACTGGGCACAAGTGTCCTTCGTCCCAGATGCATAGAAACCACGGCCTTGGGCGCTGCGTACCTTGCAGGGCTCTACACCGGCTATTGGAAAGACCTTCAGGAAATCAGGGACAACTGGCAGCTTGACGAAACCTTTACTCCGCAGATGGAGCGCCACGATGCCCACAGGCTTGTAGATGGGTGGGATAAGGCGGTAAAGACCACGCTTTACGCTGCAAAGCTGTATCTATGTTGATTTATTCCCGCCCGGACTCTGATGCGTTTATCCTGAACAGTCGATTTGCATATATTGACAGAATAATAACATTTTGAGTATAATCTGACTTTGGCTGCAGCATTTGTGCGACCGGAAAATTTGGTTTATTTGAACAGGAAAAGCGATGAAAATCTATAATACATTAACGAGGAAAAAAGAAGAATTTACCCCCATAGAAGAGGGAAAGGTCAGGATGTATGTCTGCGGACCTACCGTGTATAATCTTATACACATTGGGAACGCACGCCCAATGATCATATTTGACACCGTGCGCAGGTATTTTGAATACAAGGGATATGATGTGAATTATGTCTCGAATTTCACCGATGTGGATGATAAGATAATTAAGGCCGCAAACGAAAACGGGGAAGCTCCTGCGGATCTTGCGAAGCGCTTTATAGAAGAATGCAGGAAGGACATGGAGTCTATGGCGGTTCGTCCGGCGACGACTCATCCTTTAGCGACACAGGAAATAGACGGCATGATAGAAATGATTTCGACTCTTATAGAAAAGGGTCATGCCTACGCTGCTCCCGACGGAACGGTGTATTTTCGGGTGCGGAGCTTTAAGGCTTACGGAAAGCTTTCCCACAGGGATATTGACGACCTTGAGGCGGGGCACAGGGAAATTAAGGTGACAGGGGAAGAAATGAAGGAAGACCCCTTTGATTTTGTGCTTTGGAAGCCTATGAAGGAGGGCGAGCCCTTCTGGGAGTCGCCCTGGTCAAAGGGACGTCCGGGCTGGCATATTGAATGCTCTGTTATGGCGAAGCGCTACCTGGGAGATACCATAGATATTCATGCGGGCGGAGAGGATTTGATATTCCCTCATCATGAAAACGAGATAGCACAGTCTGAAGCTGCAAACGGCGTGCCCTTTTCCAACTATTGGATGCATAACGGCTTTCTTAATATTGACAATAAGAAGATGAGTAAGTCCCTGGGGAATTTCTTTACGGTTCGTGATATTGAGAAAAAGTACGAAGGCCAGGTGCTGCGGTTCTTCATGCTTTCTGCACATTACAGGTCGCCCCTTAATTTCAGCGATACCCTGATGGAGTCTGCAAAGACCGGTCTTGAGCGTATAGTAAATGCGGTGGTAAATCTGCGGGAAAAGGTTGACATAACGCCAG